>JAFEAI010000153.1 GCA_018266475.1 Bacteroidota bacterium | reverse complement strand
GCCAGGGTGAAGGCGAGCTGGCTGATGGGGTTGGCGCCGGCCTCCGCGATGTGGTAGCCGCTGATGCTGACGCTGTAGAAGTTGCGGACCTTCTTGTCGATGAAGTACTGCTGCACGTCGCCCATCAAACGCAAAGCGAACTCGGTGCTGAAGATGCAGGTGTTCTGCGCCTGGTCCTCCTTGAGGATGTCGGCCTGCACGGTGCCGCGCACTTGCGCGAGGGTGTCGGCCTTGATCTTGGCGTAGACGTCGGCGGGGAGCACTTGGTCGCCGGTGATGCCTAAGAGCAATAATCCCAAGCCATTGTTGTCTTCGGGGATTTCGCCGTGGTAGCGGGGTTGTTGGTTGTCCGTTGTCGGTTGTCCGGCTGCCGGCTGCCGACTGCCAACTGACAACTGTCCACTGCCTTCTGCCTTCTGCCCACTGCCCACTGCATTCCACCGCTCCTCGATCTTCTTCTCCACCTCCTTCTCCAACCCGTGCTCCCGGATGTACTTCTCACAATTCTGATCGATCGCCGCGTTCATGAAGAAACCGAGCAGCATCGGCGCCGGGCCGTTGATGGTCATGCTCACGCTGGTGGTGGGCGCGCTGAGGTCGAAGCCGCTGTAAAGTTTCTTGGCATCGTCCAAGCAGCAGATGCTCACCCCGCTGTTGCCCACCTTGCCGTAGATGTCGGGACGGCGGCCGGGATCGTGGCCGTAGAGCGTCACGCTGTCGAAGGCGGTGCTGAGGCGCTTGGCGGGCAGGCCCTGGCTCACGTAGTGGAAGCGCTTGTTGGTGCGCTCGGGACCGCCCTCGCCGGCGAACATGCGCGCGGGATCCTCGCCCTGGCGCTTGAAGGGATAGATGCCGGCGGTGTAGGGGAAGAAGCCAGGCGTGTTCTCCTGCATGGCCCAGCGCACCTTGTCGCCCCAGCTGCGGAACTTGGGCAGCGCCACCTTGGGGATCTTCAAATGGCTCAGGCTCTCGCTGTGGTTGGGCACCTTGATCTCCTTGCCGCGCACGGTGTAGGTGTAGAACTCACCTGAATACCGCTCTTCCTCGCTCTTCCAGCCGGTGAGCATGGACCAGAGATGGGGGTCGAGGTCTTTGCGGAGTTCGTGGAATTTCCGGATGAGGGTTTCGAGTTCCGGCGTGGAGGTGATTGGTGTATGGTGAATAGCGACTGGGGAGCTCTCGTCCCCGGCATTTTTCCATTCGCCATTCACCAACGACCAGTCACCAAGGAGCAGATCCGGTCCACCAAAGGTGATGACAGCGGAGTACAGCCCATACAGTTGATCCGCAATTGCGGCCTGCTTCTCCACCTTCGCATCATACCTCCGGTTGCT
>JAFEAI010000152.1 GCA_018266475.1 Bacteroidota bacterium | reverse complement strand
TCTGCTTGCCCGTGCCGGCGACCCACTGGCCGCAGGTGTAGTTCTTCAGTTGCATGTTGCGAAAATAGAACCAGCACGCCTGACACCCTGAGCCCGTCGAAGGGTTGGGCGTGCCCCGGCTCAAAGCAGCCGGGTCGGGCTATCCGCTGCAAGTCCTCGCTCCCCCGGCTCAAGGCCGGGGCTCGCTGCGGGCTTTCCGCTGCTATCCCTCACGCGGAGTACGGCGGGCAATGGACCTTCAAAAAGCGCGGTGCCTCAACGCGAGGGCTTTGGGGGGAACAATGGCAAGTTCCTTGGCCTGTCGTTCACCGCTTATGCAAATAGTTCGCTGGGTTGGGGCAGTTCATCGGGCATGGTGCGGCGGCCACCAGCACATCATTGGCGGAACCCACGGCCTTGGCGGTGTTGGCGGCCAGGTTTACCGGCACCAGCTCAAAGGTCCACGTCCCGTCCGTGGTGCGCAGGTCGTACAATCCCGCCCCGTTGGCGTCCCGCACGGCCAATAGCCGCTGCAGCACCTTGCTCTCCACGTCCGCCGACCAGGGATCGCGTCCGGTCTTTGCCACGGCCTTTACAGCCACCTGTGCCGCTGCCTCGTCCAGCAAGGTCGTTTTTGCCTGACTGCCTTGGATGGACTTGAACAACGTGAACTGCAGCTTGCCGCTTTGGTCGGGAATGTGCCTTCCATCCTTCGCGTCAATGGGCACTGCGAGCACGGAGAGGTTTCCGGAGCCATTGTCGGCGGCGTAGAACCGTACACCCCATGCACCCTGCGCGGATGCCAAGCCCCCCAGGTCGTCGCTGCCGAAGCAGGCTGCCCAGGCTGGCGGTGGTGCCACCTGCGGTTCTGGCGTATTGGGGCGCGGGGCCAACAGGGCATAGCCGGCTGCGCCAAGCACTATTCCGGCCACCGCCACCGCCACCAGCCCTTGAGTTGAGGAGTTCCGTGAAGTAGTACCCATTGTCGGCAAGGTTGTATGTTCAGCCCGAAATCTAACGCACGGCAAGCCACGGCGGGCATCGGCGGCCTATCTTTATTCTCCAATTTCGGCAATGCGCGGAATTCTTGCACGGGGCTTATTCATTCTATCTTGCAACCTCCCGTGGTGCCAGCAGGCATTGGGGCAGGATATTACCAGATGGAACGCTGCCTTGGACAGTAGTGCAAAGGGCAAGGCGAACGGCGATCCGCAGTCGGCCATGAAGTGGGCCAATGCGGCCCTGGCAGCCGCTACGCACCTGAAGGACAGCACCGCCATGCCCCAGACGTTGGTGGCGCGCAGCGGCATCAGAATGATCACCGGGGACCTCAGCGGCGCGCTGACGGACCTGCATGACGCCCTGGACATCTACACGCGAACGGGCAATGCTGACGGCATCGCCACGGTGTACAACTCCATCGGTTCCATCCACTACTATGACGGCAACTATGAGCGGTCGCGGGAGTACTACCAGAAGAGCCTGGAGATCCGGCGGCAACAGGACAATTTGCCCGAGATCGCCACCCTTTTGGGCAATATCGGATCGGTGCTGGAGGAGCTTGGCCACCCGGACAGCGCACTGGTGTACCACCGGAGCAACCTGCACATCAGGCAGGCATCCGGCCAAACCAACTGGATCCCGGTATGCTACGGCAATTTGGGCGAATGCTTCGACAAACTGGGCATGCAGGACAGCGCACTGCACTACCTGAAGGCCAGTGTGGACCTGTTCGCCGGCTCGCCGCACATGCAGGCCTCCGTTCGCGCCATGTACGCATACGGCCTGGCCCTGCTCCATGCAGGCCGGGGGCAAATGGCCATCGGCCAATGCACGCGGGCGCTGGCCTTGGCCACCAGCTTGGGCGACAAGGGCCTGCAAAAGGATTGCTCCCTGTGCTTGTACCAGGCCCATGCATCGCAGGGCAACACGGTGCAGGCCCTGCGCCACTTCGAGCGGTACGTGGCCATTCGCGACAGCATGACCAACGAACAGCGCGACAAGGAAGTGATCCGGCTGGACATGAACTATGATTTTGAACGGACGCGCCTTGCGGACAGCTTGGTGCAGGCGGATCACCAGCACCAGGCGGAGCTTACCTACCGGTATCAGCTATCACGTGAGCGCGACCAGAAGCGCATCTACATCCTTGCGGCGCTTGCCGTGGTGGCGCTCTCGGTGGGCTTGTTGCGCCGCCTGCGGTTCATCCAGCGTTCCCGCAAGGCGATCCAGTTCGAAAGGGACCGGAGCGAACGTCTCCTGCGGAACATCCTCCCGGGTGAGATCGCCGAGGAGCTAAAGAACCATGGGCATGTAAAGGTGCAGGAGGTAAAGGAGGTCAGCATCCTCTTCACCGATTTCCACGACTTCACCAAGCTTGGTGAGCGGATGAACCCGCAGGACCTGGTAGCGGAGATCGATGCCTGCTTTCAGGCCTTTGACGAGATCACTTTGCGGCACGGCCTGGAAAAAATAAAGACCATAGGCGACGCATACATGTGCGCCGGCGGGTTGCCCGCCCCCCGGCCGGGCAGTGCCGAAGCCACCGTGCGTGCGGGGCTGGAAATGCAGCAATGGCTGATGGACCGCGCCACCAAGCGCAGCCAAGGCGCCCTGCCGGCATTTTACATGCGCGCCGGCATCCACACCGGCGAGGTGGTGGCGGGCGTGGTGGGCAAAAGCAAGTTCCAGTACGATGTGTGGGGGGATACGGTGAACATTGCCGCACGCATGGAATCCAGCGGGGCTGTGGGCGAGGTGAACATCAGCGAGGCCACCTACCTGCGGGTGAAGCACGACCCGGACCTGTGCTTTGTCTCGCGCGGCCACATCACCACCAAGGGCAAAGGTGAACTGGCGATGTATTTCGTAAGGCCGCAAAAAGGGCGTGATGCGCAACAGGAGGCGGAGCCGCGCAGGAAAACCGCTTAGAGGGGCGTTGGGGGAATGCCGACAGGGGAAGAGGAAGGGGCCTGTGCTGCGCCGCAGTGCGTTCATCACCCGCCCCAGTGGATCAAGCCCGATGCCGCTTCGCGTCATTCAAAGCTCCCGCAGCGGTCTCCTGCATTCGTGCAGCCCTGCGTAGCAAAGGCAGGGACCCTGCGGAACGTAGGGACCCAGGACTGGATTGGCCGAAGCGACCGGACCAGGTTTAGCCGTTGGGCTCCATAACGCTCCTTGGGCGGGATGCCATAAGCGATGATCGTTCGTTTGGCCAAGGCGCAACGCAAGGAGGCTACCCGTAGGTAGCCGACTGAGGAGCAACGCAGGCCGGGCGAACGAGCACGCTTACCCGAAGGGGCTGGCCGTCATTCGACGGGCCGATGGCACCTGGGCAAGGGGCGTTATGGTGCCCCGGTGGATCAAGCCCGATGCCGCTTCGCGTCATTCAAAGCTCCCGCAGCGGTCTCCTGCATTCGTGCAGCCCTGCATAGCGAAGGCAGGGACCCTGCGGAACGTAGGGACCCAGGACTGGATTGGCCGAAGCGGCCGGACCAGGTTTAGCCGTGAAGTGGATCAAGCCCGATGCCGCTTCGCGTCATTCGGGCTTTTTCATGCCCGCCCTGCGCTCAATACTCCTGATCCTCCCGCAGCGGTCTCCTGCATTCGCGAAGCCTTGCGTAGCGAAGCTGGGACCCTGCGGAACATAGGGACCCAGGACTGGATTGGCCGAAACGGCCGGACCAGGTTTAGCCGTGAAGTGGATCAAGCCCGATGCCGCTTCGCGTCATCCGGGCTTTTTCATGCCCGCCCTGCGCTCAAGCATAGCTTGGCTTGGGCGGGCATGAAAAAGCCCTGCCGCATTCGCGGCAGGGCGATCATCAAGTGCCCAGGACTGGACTCGAACCAGCACAGCCTTTCGGCCACTACCCCCTCAAAGTAGCGTGTCTACCAATTTCACCACCTGGGCAAGGGGGCGCAAATATAGATGCACAAGGCACTTGGCAAACGTCACTCCTTCATCATGCGGGCGGTGGCCGTTCCGCGGTCCGTGGTGATGCGCACCAGATAAGCGCCGGGCGCCAGCGCATCCGCATCAAAACCGTTTTTCCCTTTGGCCAGGAGGACCACCCTGCCTTGGCCGTCCAGCACGGCAAGCTCACGGACCACGGCACCCGTAGGCACGGCCACGCGCACGTGGCCCGTGGCCGGGTTCGGCATCAGGGCCACTGCATCATCGGCCTGGGGTGCAACCACGCCGGTGCTGCATTCAAGCGCATTGATGTACTGCCAGATGATGTCATCGAAATAGGCTGATACCTGCAAGGCCTCCTGCGCGGCGTTGCCCATGCGGGCCATCACGATTCCCCGGCTTGGGGCCACGTTGATGAGCTGGTCGTTCTTGCCCAGGGCACTGTACATGTCGGCGGGGGCATGGGGCATCAGGGGGCCGGGGAAAACGAACTGCGTTTGCGGAAGCATGAAGCTTGTTTGGCCGTTCAGCCACCAGAGATAGCCATAGCTGCGGTTCAGTTGTTGCGAAGGTGTGATGGCCGCATGCACGTATGCCGTGTCGCGCAGCAACGTATCCGTGCCCCACACCATGCCATGGGAGGCCAGCAGGCCGAACCTGGCCATGCTGCGCAGCCTGCTCACGTACACGGTGTTGCCGCTCATTTGGGCCCAGATCCCGTCCATGCCGATGGGGTTGCGCAGTTTGGCGTTGAAATAGGCGGCAAAAGCCTGGCCCGTCGCATTGGCCACCACTTGATGAAGCAGTGTGTAGGGGGCGTTGTGGTACGCCCAGCGGTCGCCTGCGGGTGCCAAGAAGCTGAGGCAGGCCGGTGTAGTGCAATCGGGGTTGGTTACGCCATCATCCAGCCCCGTGGTCATGGTAAGCTGATTGCGCACTGAGATGGCGGCCTCCTGGGCGGGCGTTTCCGAGGTCCATCCTGCGCCGAGGTAGGTGCTTGTGGGTGATTGGATGCCCAGGAAGCCTTCCGCCTGCGCGATGCCGACCACGGTGCTGGTCAATGTTTTGCCGGCGCTGGCCCAGTACCACAGGCTGTCCTGCGTAAAGGTGCCGAAATAGTGCTCCAGCACGATGCGTCCGTCCTTGAGCATAATGAACCCTTTGGTGTGGTGGGCATCCAGGTAGTTGTAAAGTGAATCTATCCGGTCCTGGCACCAGCCCAGTGAGGCGGGGTCCAAGGTTTCCCAGTTTGCATTGGGCGCCGTGGGCGGGAAATAGGGTGTTTGTGCCTGGCAGGTCCAGGCCCACGAGGTGAACATGAGCGCGGCGGCGGTGTGGCGGACGGGCATGGCAAGGTGCTTGTTTCCGCAAAGTTGGGGGCGCCGAACGCGGATGCCTGGTCTGCAACACTATTTCTCACTGGCCGCCTCAACGGCTTTCAACCTTGCCCCGGCGGGGTCAATCCTGCGGGATGCCCAGCTTCTTGATCTTCACGAGCGGCCCCGGGCACATTTGGCCGTGGCAGGCGGCACAGGTCTGCACCAGCGTGTTGTACACCTCCACGCGTTCCTGCGGCGGCACCTTGTACAGGTTGTCCAAGTGGTGCAGCCAGGCCGTGGCATACGGGTCGAAGGTGGCGTGGTTCACCATGCCGGGCGTGGGTTCCGCGGTTTTCAGCCGGTTGAATTCCTCCGGGTACGGAAGCAGGCCGTTCCCTTGCAAAAGCCGTACACGGGTGGAATCGGTGAAGGTGGCCATGTGGCGCATCAGCAGGGCCAGTTCACTTGTTTCCAGCGGTTCGGCTGCCGTGATCTGCGCCTGTGTGGCATGCTGCCGCCCCGCGCAGGCGTACAGCAGGAGAAACGCGGCAGCCAGCGCTGCCAAGGCCGGGGAACGTAGGGAAGGGGCAGGTGTGCGGTGCATGGGGCATGGTGGTTTTGTCCAACTTCGCTGCCAAGGTGGCCGGAACTGGATCTGGCCCGAAGATCGCTCAATCGCCCCGTTCATGCACCACGCCCACCACAAAGAACATCCGCACCACCCGCCCCATGCGGCACATGTTCACCCGGACGCACATGCGGTGCAGGCGGCAATGGACCATGACCGGCGCAGGATGCGGACGGCCATGGTGGTACCGGCCACGCTGGTGGTGGTGATGTGGATCGTGCTGGGCTTCGATGAAGTGTATGGCCTGAACTTGGCGGATTACGGGATCTTCCCGCGCACCCTCGTCGGGTTGCGGGGCATCCTGCTAGCCCCCTTGATCCATGGCGGCGTGGAGCACCTCTTCAGCAACAGCGTGCCGTTGCTGATCCTGGGGTGGTTCACCATCTATTTCTATCCCAAGGCAAGCGGACGTGTGTTCCTGCTGGGCTGGATAGCCACCAACTGCGGGGTGTGGCTGATCGGCCGGGAGAGCTTCCACATCGGTGCCAGCGGGCTGGTGTATGCGTTGGCGTCGTTCACCTTTTTCAGCGGGCTTTTCCGCAGGCGCATCGCGTTGATGGCGGTGTCGATGATCGTGGTGTTCCTCTACGGCAGCATGTGGTGGGGCGTACTGCCCCTGCAGCCGGGGGTGAGCTGGGAGAGCCACCTGTGCGGCGGCATTGTGGGCATGGTACTGGCCTGGTACTACCGGAAGGTGCCGCCGGCGCATGTGGCTCCGCCCCGGCCCGTGGAGCCCGATGACGAGGATGATGGCGAAACCATCACCGGCGGCGATCCCGGCGATGAACACCTGCCGCCGCCCGTTCCCCCCGCACCCGGCGACGGCTCCCTGTACGATCCGGAACGCACCAGCAGCACTTGGAGGTGACGGCAGCCTAGTGAACACGGGCTTGCAACTGGTGGCTGGCTGCACGCGCGGCGGCCACCCTCACTCACACTCGATCAGCAGCTCGTCGGCGAAGATGAACGAGGGGTCGCCACTGCCGGAATGCCATGCCGGGCAGGGCCCCGGGTTCTTGGCGACCAGCTTGATGTAGCGTGCCTGCTTGTCCAGTACGCCGGTCATCATTTCCGTCATCAGCGTGCCTTCAGCTTCGCGGCCTACCTCGTTGCGCACGGTGGTGCTGCTCCAGGTTTGGCCGTTGGTGCTCCATGCGAACTGCACCTCCGCGGGGTACCAGATCCACGAGCGCTGGTCCTGCAGCACGCTCAGGCCAAGCCGCTTCAGGGTCTTCACGCTGCCCAGGTCCACCGTGGCCAGCACGTCGGTGCCCAAGTAGCCTTGCCAGCCGCCGGTGCGCCAATCGGACGTGCCCCGGATGCCGTCGATCAGTGCCATTTGGCCACCAGCGGCGTACTGCGACGACCATTTGCTTTCCACGGTGATGGTGCGGTCGGGATCCAGCCGGTGGAACCGCGCAGTGACCACGTGGCTTGTGGCTTCTCCATCGGCGGCAATGGCCCGCACCGTGCAGCTGCTGCCCACCGTGATCGGTGCCTGGTAGGGCGTGCTGTTGCGACTGGGCGTGCTGCCGTCAAGCGTGTATAAGATCTGGTCGCTTGGCCTCAACGTGGCCAGGGTGATGTCCGTCGGTTCGGCCACGGTGGCGGAAGGCGCGTTGATGATGGGGGAACTGGGCGGATAAATGGCTTCCTTTTCCTGGTCGGCGGCTTTCTGCTCGGCGGCTGTGAAGGTTACCTCCGGCACCTCGGTGTCCAATGGCCGCCACATGGTGGTGAGCTCAAGCTGCAGGTCCATCCCCGCCATAATGGTGCTATATGGGATGACTTCCAAGCGGCTACGATGCCCGTTCAACGTGCCGTAGCGCACCAAGCGCGGACCTTGCAAGGCACCGCTGCAGCGCACGTTCGTGGTTTTTCCATTGGGCAGGTGGATGCGGAATCCGTGGAACTGCGGTGCCAACAACTGGAAGTCAGGGCCGCCGGGCGCAACCGGGTACAGGCCAAGGGCGCTGAGCAAGTACCACGCGCTCATCTGCCCGCAGTCCTCATTGCCGATCAGGCCGTCCGGTGCATCGCGGTAGAACTCCGTGAGGATCTTGTCCACGGTGTGCTTGGCCTTGTCGGGGCGGCCCACCATGGCGTACATCCACGCCATGGCATGGCTGGGTTCATTTCCGTGCGCGTACTGGCCGATCAAGCCCGTGATGTCGCTCTGGTCGCGGCCCGTGGTGCTGGTGCGCGCGCCGAACACCTCGTCCAAGCGCTGCTCCAGGCCGCCGTGGCCCGTGGCTTTCAGCGCGAGGTCCAGTCCGAACACGTCATGCGGCACGAAGGTGCTGTACTGCCAGGCGTTGGCCTCGGTGTAGTTCACGTTCACTTCGTACGGGTCAAAGGGGGTTTGAAAGCCACCGTTGTAGCGGGCGCGGAAGAAGCCGGTTTCCGGGTCGAAGACGTTCCGCCAGTTGGTGCTGCGGGCCCAAAACACCTTGGACAAGCTGTCCTTGTGCATCAGCTTCGCCATGCCTGCGATGCACCAGTCGTCGTATGCGTATTCCAGCGTACGGCTCGCACTTTCGGCCTGGTCCTCGCTGCTGATGTAGCCTTGGCTACGGTAGGCGTTCAGCCCCGGTTCATTCCGCATTGCGCTGGCCACCATGGCCTTCAGGGCCAGCTCCGCATCGTATCCGCGGATGCCTTTCGCATACGCATCGGCGATCACGCTTGCGCTGTGGTAGCCGATCATGCAGTCCGTTTCATTGCCCCACAGTTCCCACACGGGCAGGCGTCCGCTTTGCTGGTATTGCAGCAGGAAGGTCTTGATGAAGTCGTTGGTGCGCTCCGGTTCCAGGATGGTGAACAGGGGATGCTCGGCGCGGAAGGTGTCCCACAGGCTGAACACCGTGTACACATCGTGCTTGGCGCCATGCACCTTGCCGTCGAATCCGCGGTACTTGCCGTCCGCGTCGTTGATGATGTACGGCACCATCAAGCTGTGGTACAGGGCCGTGTAGAAGATGCGTTGTTGTTCCGGCTCGCCGCCCAGCACTTCAATGCGGCCCAGCTCCTTGTCCCATGCGGCTTCCGCCTGCTTGCGCACGGCATCGAAGTCCCAGCCGGGCACTTCTGCCTCAAGATTTTTGCGCGCACCCTCCATGCTCACCGCGCTGATGCCCACTTTCACCACCACCGGGCCGTTGCCTGCGGGCAATGTGATCACTGCCACGGAGCTGTCCGACAGGCTTTTCTCCAAGCCCACCGGCGTGCTGAAGCGGATGCAGTAGAACAGCCGCTGGTCGCGTGCCCAGGAGCTGCTGCGGCGCTCACCGCTGATCTCGCCCGGCCCGGTCTGTTTGATGGAGGAGGCCAACAACCGGTCGCGGTGGCGCAGGTCGAGCACAAAGGCGCGGGCATCGTTCCGGTGGAAGGTGTAGCGGTGCATGCCCACGCGCTTGGTGGTGGTAAGTTCCACGTCCACGTCGGGATCGTCCAGGTGTACTTGGTAGTACCCGGCGTGGGCAGCTTCCCTGCGGTGCGAAAAGCGCGAGCGGTATTCCTCCGGCTTGGTGGTAT
>JAFEAI010000151.1 GCA_018266475.1 Bacteroidota bacterium | reverse complement strand
ATGGGCGAGGTGAACGTGCCCGCCGACAAGTACTGGGGCGCGCAGACCGAGCGCAGCCGCAACAACTTCAAGATCGGCCCGCCGGCCAGCATGCCCGGGGAGATCATCCATGCCTTCGCCTACCTGAAGAAGGCCGCAGCCTTGGCCAACGCCGAGCTGGGCAAGCTGCCGCAGGAGAAGTGCGACCTCATTGCCAAGGTGTGCGACGAGATCTTGGCGCACAAGCTGGACGACCAATTCCCGCTGGTGATCTGGCAGACCGGCAGCGGTACGCAAAGCAACATGAACGTGAACGAGGTGGTGGCCAACCGCGCCCACGTGCTGCAAGGCGGCAAGCTCACCGACAAGGAAAAAGTGCTCGGGGCCAACGACGACGTGAACAAGAGCCAAAGCAGCAACGACACCTTCCCCACGGCCATGCACATTGCGGCCTATACCGCCACGGTGAAGGTCACGTTGCCGGGGCTGCGCAAGTTGCGCGACACCCTGGCCAAGAAGAGCAACGACTTCAAGGACATCGTGAAGACGGGCCGCACCCACTTCATGGATGCCACGCCGCTCACCCTGGGCCAGGAGATCAGCGGCTATGTGCAGCAGATAGACAACGGCATCCGCGCGGTGGAAAACGCGCTGGAGATGGTGCGTCAACTCGCGCTTGGCGGCACTGCGGTGGGCACCGGCCTCAATGCGCCTGCGGGTTACAGCGTGCTGGTGGCGAAGAAGATCGCCGAGCTCACCGGCCTGCCGTTCGTCACCGCGCCCAACAAGTTCGAGGCATTGGCTGCGCACGATGCCATGGTGGAGTTGAGCGGCGCGTTCAAACGCTTAGCCGTTTCACTGAACAAGATCGGCAACGACGTGCGCATGCTCAGCAGCGGCCCGCGCAGCGGCATCGGCGAGATCATCATCCCGGACAACGAACCCGGCAGCTCCATCATGCCCGGCAAGGTGAACCCCACACAGCCCGAAGCGCTCACCATGGTGTGCGCCCAGGTGATCGGCAACGACGTGGCGGCCTCCATCGGCGGCATGCAGGGCCAGTTCGAGCTCAACGTCTTCAAGCCCGTGATCGCGGCCAACGTGCTGCAAAGCGCCCGCCTGCTGGGCGATGCCTGCGTGAGCTTCAACGACCACTGCGCCGAAGGCATCCAGCCCAACAAGCCCGTGCTGAAGCAGCATCTGGAGAATTCCCTCATGCTGGTCACCGCGCTGAACACGCACATCGGCTACTACAAGAGCGCCGAGATCGCCAACAAGGCCCACCGCGAAGGCACCACCCTCAAGCAGGCCGCACTGGCCCTGAGTTACGTCAGTGCTGAGGATTTCGACAAGTGGGTGGACCCGGCGAAGATGGTGAGCGGGGGATAGGACATGGAAGCCGCGCCCATAGCGGAAAATTGAATGAATTGAAAACCGCAGACGGTGTCTGCGGTTTTCAATTCTGGGCAAGACGGCCGGTTCACTTTCGCTTCTTCTCGATCTTCCGCCTTGCCTTTGAAACCGCTTCCGCGAGTATTTTCTCCTTGGGCAAGGCAATGCGGTATTCACGTGCCAGCACGCTGTTCGGCAGGCCGCCCAAGGAATAGTGGGCCACGGCATCATCGCGTTCCGTGCAGAGGATCAGGCCCACCGGTGGGTTCTCGTCCGGATGGGTCCAATGCGCTGCCGCATAGTTCAGGTAGAGGTTCATCTGGCCGGCATCGGCATGCGTGAAGCGGCCTACCTTCAGGTCGATGATCACCAAGCACCGCAATCGGCGATGGAAGAACAGGAGGTCGATGCGGTACCACTCCTTGCCCACGCGCAACCGGCGCTGCCGGCCGATGAATGTGAAGTCGCTGCCGAGTTCCAGGAGGAAGTGCTCCAGTTGGTTCACCAGCGCGGCCTCAAGGTCGCTCTCGCTGTATTCATCCTTCAGGTCAAGGAACTCAAGTATGTAAGGCTCCTGCATGGCCTCTTCGATCCGGCCTGTCGCGGGCACCGCGCCGTTGGCAGCCTTGGTGCGTTTCCGACGCGATGCACCGGTGCGTTCATAGTAGCGCGTAGCGACCTGGCGATCAAGCTGGCGCACGCTCCAGCCGTTCGCCAGCGCTTCCTTTTCATAGAACGAGCGGGCGCCGCCATCCTCCACGGTAAGTAGCCGCACATAGTGCGACCATGGCAGCGGGAAAGCGTCGGAGAGCGCTTTCATCAAGGAATTCTCCAGTTCCATGGGGCCGGTCTTTCCCTGCTTTTTCAATACCGCAGACAGTGTCTGCGTTTTCTTTCCGGAGCCATTCGTCGGGCGTTGAAACGTGCTTTTTGGCAATAGCGCAGACACCGTCTGCGGAATTGGCCAAGTGAGGAAGAACGCCCGCATTTGCTCGATGTTCCGGCGTGAGAACCCACGCCCAAAGCGCTTGCTGAGGTCCTTGCTCAAGCGCTCCAACAGTTCATCGCCGTAACCTGCACGACGTTTACCGCCTTGCTCATGTTCCACAATGCGCCGCCCCATTTCCCAGTAGGTCGCGGTCATCACGGTGTTCACCGCGCGGGCTGAAGCTTGGCGCGCATGGTCCACAAGGTTGGCCAAGCCCTTGAGCACCGTGGTATAACCGGGGCCACGGGACGGTTTTGACGGTCCACGGCGCGCGGGCTTGTTGGAGATGCGGCGGTCAGCCTTCATGGAACGAATATCGGCAAGGAGGCGTGAACCCGGTACTTCGGTGGTGGGCGCACGGATGGACGAAGCGGCCGTATGGCCCCTCCGCCGGACCTTTGCACCATGATCCGCAAAGGCACCGCACTGTACAGCATCCTGCACTTCAAGTGCCCCTACTGCCAGGAAGGCGATTTCTTCAAGGCCCGCCCCTACAACTTGCGCCGGATCGGCGAGATGTACGACCGGTGCCCCATTTGCGGAGGGCGGTACATGATAGAGCCGGGTTTCTACTTCGGGGCCATGTATGTCTCCTATGCCATCGGTGCGGCCATCGCGATCAGCGTGTGGGTGGCATTCCTGGTGCTAGCACCGGCTGCGGCACCGCATTGGATCCTGGTGGCCGTGGGGGTGATCACGGTGCTGGCAGGGCCGTATGTGTTTGCGCTGAGCCGGATCATCTGGGCAAACATGTTTTTGGCCGGTAGGGGACCCGGGGGGAAATTGCCAGAAGAGGAGTGATCGCGGGATGAAGGCTGCGAGGGGAGGGCGGCCCTGAACATGCTTACAGGAAGGGCTGCAACACCTGCTGCAGGTGGCTGGCGGGCATCACCCCGCTTTGCCGCCACACCACGTTGCCGTGCTTGAAGATGGCCAGCGTGGGCACGCTGCGCACCTGGTAGGCCTCCGCCGCCTTTGGGTTGCGGTCGATGTCTATTTTGATCACCACCGCCTTGTCGCCCACCAGGCCCTTGAATTCATCCAGGATGGGCTTCATGGCCTTGCAGGGCCCGCACCATTCGGCGCTGAAGTCCACCAGCACAGGCTTGTCGCCGTTGATCAGTTCCTTGAAGGTCGGTTTGTCGCTCATGGCCATGTGGAAGGGTGGCAGGTAAACGCCCGTGCTGGTCCTCCGGTTCGGCGCATCAGCCGTTCAGTTCGCGGTTCAGCGCGCTCCAGCCGCCGCCGTTGTAGGCATCGAAGCCGTTTGCCTTCAGCAGGGAGAGGGCGCTTCCGCTGCGGCCGCCGCTGAGGCAGCACGCGATCACCGGCTTGTCCTTGGGCAGCTTGTTGAGCTTGTTGGGCAGCTGGTCCAGCGGGATGTTCACCGCCCCCTTGATGTGGCCTTGCGCGAACTCGCCCGTAGTGCGCACGTCCAGGATGGTGGCGCCCTGCGCCTTGATCGCCTTCAGGTCCGCCTGTGGACCCATTCCAAAGAGTTTGCGGAACATTCAGTTGGTGTTTGTGGTTAGGTTGAAATCAGATTCGTGCGGGAAGGTGTTGGGGAGCGCTGCATCCGCGCAGGTGCCGCACAGACTGCGGGTGGCGCGGCCTCGTGCAGGTCGCCAAGCAAGGGGTACTGCGGGGCCGCCTTGGCCAGCCCTTGCCCCAACGGCCATGCCGGAACCGCTGAACGGCCATGTGTGCTTTGTTCTCCCCATTTTTCCCGTGGGGGCAAAGGTCGGTGCTGTTCATTCGCAGGTCGGTGATGATCCTCACGCAGGCCTGCTTCAGGTTGCAGGGTCCGCCGGGGCGTGTGGCCGGGCGGGCGCTGCGGGTATGGAGCGGGTTTTTCCACGTGGCACCAGCAGGGTGCCGGATCGGGTCATGGGGGCATGGACGTGCCGCGGCCATGGAAGAATGACGACGATCATCACGCGGGATCATGGCGGCGTGTAGGTTTGCGGCGCATGCGGCTCCTTGTGATCGCTTTCATGGCCCACTTTGCGGTGGTCCTTTTTGCCCCGGGTTGGATCGTGGCCGATTTCATGTGGGAGCGCGGTCGTATCGAACGGGAGTTGTGCGTGCAGCGCATGGTGCCGGAGGACATGCGCACATGCCATGGCGAATGCCAGCTTTCCAAACGGTTGGTGCGTTGGGACCAACGGGCGGAAAACCTGCCCAACGAACTGAAGGCGGTGCGCATCGGGGAGATGCTTCCCTGCAGCCGCGGGGTGAAGTTGGAGAAGCCCGATGGCGGGAACGAGCTGCACTGGGGCGCAAGGGAAGAAGATCTGTTGGAGGGCCACGTGAAGGTCCTTTCACCCGTGCCCTGGTGCTAGCCTTACCCTATCGGCCAGGGCGGAACCATTGGACGGGGAAGAACTTGCCTGTCCCGGAGAGCACGGCTGCCGGCATCTGCAGAAAGGGGTTGCCGCCGGTACCGTCAAGGGCAGGCCGGGTGTTCCGCCCTGCACTTGCGCAAAAGGTAATTTGATCACGTACGGGCGGACGACCGCACGGTGCCGCCTTTCGCTGCCCGGCCTGCCACATGGCATGATGGAGGCCGATGGCGGCGCAGTAACCCGAAAAGATCCGAACAGGCCGCGGCATATCGGCCTGCGTTCAGCACAACAACCACAAACGCATAACTGCACAACACACATGAAACACTTGAATCACTTGCTGCTCATTGCTGCGGCCATCGCGGGCCTGGCATCCTGCAAGAAGGAGGATGATGCCGTGGCTTCGCCCGGGAATCCCGCGCCTGGCGCCGCGGAGATGCAACTGGTAACATCCGGCGCCGTGGACGGCTACACCGTGGAGATCTATGGCAAAGGGACGAACCTGTACACGGGATACAATACCGTGTATGCCCGCCTTAAAAATGCTGCGGGAAGCTACCTTGGTGATGCCGGGCTGACCTGGGAGCCGGTGATGACCATGACGATGGGCGGAATGGAGCACACCCATGGCTGCCCCTGGTCGGCACCCGTGGCTGTTGCGGGCAATGCTTCGCTCTACGAAGGATACATGGTCTTCATCATGCCAAGCAGTTCCATGGGCCATTGGGACCTGAAGGTCAACTTCACCATAGGCGGCACCGCCCATGAGCTGCAACTGCCGTTGTCCGTGTCGGACAGCGAAAGTGAGTTCCACAAGGTGTATACCTCCTCCATGGGGAGTGACGGCACCACCTACTTCCTGGCCATGCTTGAGCCAGCCACGCCCAAGACCGGCGTGAACGACATGGTGGTGGGGTTGTTCCGGCGCGAAAGTGATTCGGCATTTCCCGTAGTGGACGGCTACACCATCCGGGTGGATCCCCGCATGCCCGGCATGGGCAACCACGGTGCTCCGGGCAATGAAGACCTGGTACAGGGCACGGACGGGTTCTATCATGGAAAGGCGGGCTTCTCCATGACCGGCTATTGGAAGGTGAACCTGATGGTGGAAAACGCTGCGGGGCAAGTGCTATGCGGCAATGCCGTAACCACCGAAGTTGCCGAAAGCAGCGTGTCCTTCAAAGTGAATTTCTAAGTCCGCGCCCATGCTGTTGCACCGGAATGGGAATCGGGCCGCAGCCCAATGCCGACGGGCTGCAATGGCCCTGGCCTTGGCCGGTGCGGCCATGGGTGCCTACGGGCAAGATCCGCAGCGAGGGCAGCAGGAGGCCACGGACGATTCGCTCGCACACGAGCTGGGGTCCGTGGTCATCCTGCCTGCCTCGGCGGAGGAGCTTAAACGTGAACACAAGCCATTGGCTTCCTTGGACCGCTACTTGGAAGGCACCCCTGGCGTGAACATGGTGCGCAGGGGCGCCTTTGCCTGGGAACCCCTGCTCAACGGCATGGCCACCGAACGCAGCGTGATCACCGTGGACGGCATGCGCATTTATGGGGCCTGCACGGACAAGATGGACCCCATCACCTCGTACGTGGAATCAACCAACCTTTCCCGGGCCCGCATTAAGAGCGGCTCCAGCGGGAGCACCCACGGCGCCACCGTGGCCGGATCCATCGACCTGGAGCGGCGACGGGAGGGGTTTGGGCATAAGCCCGTGCTGGGAGGGAAGGTCTTTGCAGGCTTTGAGGGAAACAATGCCGAGCGGATCGGCGGGACGGCGATGCACTACTCGGACAGCACGATCTACGTGAACGTGGATGCCACGTACCGCCGTGCAGCCAATTACAAGGCCGGATACCGGCCGGGCATGGACCGGGAAGTGGAATTTTCGCAATACGCCAAGTACAACGTTTCGGCCATTGCCGGGTATAGGCTGAGGCCCGGACGCGAAGTGGAAGCCTCGCTGATCTATGACAAGGCCACGGACGTGGGCTACCCCGCCTTGGCCATGGACGTATCGCTGGCCAGGGCGGTCATCGGCTCGCTTCAGTACCGTTACATGCCGCAGGGCCGGGCGATCACGCTCTGGGAGACCAAGGTGTACTACAACACGGTCACCCACATCATGGACGATAGCAAGCGCCCGGTGGTGCCAATGCGCATGGACATGCCCGGGTGGACCACCACGGGAGGGGGATACTCCAAGGTCCATTTCTCCGGGCGCGGCCACCAGGCCAACATCACCTTTTCGGCCCATGCCAGCAGCGCGCTGGCGGAAATGACCATGTATCCGGACAATCCGCGCGAACGGCCCATGTTCATGCTTACCTGGCCCGATGTGCTCACCCGGTATGGCGGCGTACAAGCCGAGGACCGCATTGGTCTTGGCCATGGCGTGGACCTGTCCCTGCACGGCGGGGCCGCGCTGCACGAAAACCGGTTGGAGAGCATGTTCGGAATGCGTTCCCTGCAACTTTTTCATCCGGACCTCTCCGCAGTACGAGCGCGGTTGCTGCCCAACGTGGGCGGTGCATTGGCGTTGAACAGCGGCCGGTTCACGCACCGGGCGGGCATCGGGTACAGCGAGCGCGCCCCGTCGGTGTCCGAAGCCTATGGATACTTCCTGTTGAACGTGAACGACAATTTCGATTACATGGGCAATCCCGACATGCGGAATGAATCGGCATTCTCCATGGAATGGTCCAGTGCCTTCAGGGAGGAACGCTTCGGCGTGGAGTGGGCCGCATCCTGGTTTGAGGTAAACGACTACATCATCGGAAAGCCGGTTCCCGGATTGATGCCGATGGACCTGGCAGCGGCAGGGGTAAAGGTGTACACGCAGCTGCCGCATGCCGTCCTGTTGAATGCGGCGCTTTCCGCCCAATACCGCCTGGCCGGCCCTTGGCAAATGGTGGCGGAGGCGTCCTACCGCTACGGGCAAGCCAGCTATGGCACCCGGCTGCCGCTCATTCAGCCGTTCCAATACAAGGCCCGGCTGCACTACGAGGGGAGGTGGTTCAATGCGGAGGCGGCATTGAACGGAAGTGCAGCCAACCGCAACAGTGCTGAATTCGGCGAAATGCGCAAGCCGGCCTATGCCGTGGTGGACCTGGCCATTGGGAAAGATTGGGCCATCGGAAAGGACCAGCTCACACTGAAGGCAGGTGTGGACAACCTCCTGGATGAGTACTACAGCACCTTTTCGGATTGGCAGGGCATTCCGCGGCCGGGCAGGAACATATACGGGCACCTGATCTTCTCATTCTAGGCACTGTGTCCAATACCATGGCACATGCCGTTCGCGCAAACAAATGGTCGGAACGGTGCGACGCCGAAATCGGACCCCGTTGCTTGTCATAGTGGTACAGGCTGGGGTCCTCTCACCGGCCGCATGCCACAGGCAGGGCTGGCAACGGGTTGCCGGCCACCTGTTCCCTGATCAGCCCGCGCCTTAGTGGACGGGGGCACGTCCGCTTGGCCCCTCCCGCAGCACTGCCGGGGCTTCCCGCCCAAGGGTTCTCAGCCGGCGGCCTGCTTTGTGCAGGCCACGCCGGTGGTTGGCAGGTCCGTGCACTGGATCGCGCTGAAGCCCCCTGCCACGTCCACCACGTTGTGCAGGCCCCGCGCCTTCAGCAGGGAGGCGGCCACCATGCTGCGGTACCCTCCGGCACAATGCAGGTAGCAGGTTTCCTCCCTGTCGAAGTCCGCCAAGTGGTCGTTCAGGAATTGCAGCGGGGTGAAGGTGGCGCCTACCAGGTGCTGTGCATCCCATTCGCCGGGCTTGCGCACGTCGTAGATGTGCAACGGGCCGGCCTTGGCCCTGCGGCAGAATTCCTCCGCGCTGATGCTTTCCACGGTATCGGTTTGGCGCCCTGCGGCCTTCCATGCGTTGATGCCGCCTTCCAAGTAGCCCAGTACATTGTCATAGCCCACGCGGGCCAGGCGCGTCACGGCCTCATCCTCCAGGCCTTGCTCAGTGACGATCACCAACGGCTGCTTCACGTCGGGGATCAGGGTGCCCACCCATGGGGCGAAATCGCCGCGCAGGCCGATGTTGATGCTGCGCGGCACGAAGCCGTCCTTGAAGGCCTGCGCGGGGCGCGTGTCCAGCACCAGTGCGCCTTCGCTTTCCGCCAGGAGTTCCAGCTGGTCCGGCGTCAGCGCGCGCAGGCCGGTCTTCTTCACGGTTTCCAAGCTGGGGATGGCGCCCCGGTTCATCGCCACGTTCTGCGGAAAGTAGGCGGGCGGCGGCAGGATGCCATCGGTGACCTCCTTGATGAACTGCTCCTTGGTGGCGGCCTTCAGCGCGTAATTCACCTGCTTCTGGTGGCCCAGGGTGTCGCTGGTCTCCTTGCTCATGTTCTTGCCGCAGGCGCTGCCGGCACCGTGCGCGGGGTACACGATCACGTCATCGGGCAGGGTCATGATCTTGGTGTGCAGCGAATCATAGAGGTGGCCGGCAAGGTCTTCCATGGTGATGCTGCCGGCCTTTTGCGCCAGGTCGGGGCGGCCCACGTCGCCGATGAAGAGCGTGTCGCCGCTGAAGATGCAGTGCGGCTTCCCGTTCTCATCCAGCAGCAGGAAGGTGGCGCTTTCCATGGTGTGCCCCGGCGTATGCAGCACCTTGATGGTGACGTTGCCGAGCTTCAGTTCCTCGCCGTCCTTGGCAATGTGCGCGGGGAAGTCCGTTTTCGCGGTGGGCCCGTAAACGATGGTGGCGCCGGTGCGCTTGGCCAGGTCCACGTGGCCGCTCACGAAGTCGGCGTGGAAGTGGGTCTCCAGCACGTACTTGATCTTCGCTCCGCCTTTCGCAGCGCGGTCGATGTACGGCTGGCTTTCGCGCAGCGGGTCGATCACCGCCGCTTCGCCGTTGCTTTCAATGTAGTAGGCGCCTTGTGCGAGGCAGCCGGTGTAGATCTGTTCGATTTTCATGGTAGGGGTCGGGTTGGTTCACCACAGCGGCACAGAGGGTACGGAATTTTATTGGTCGGCGCGATCGCGATCCGCATTTCTCTGTGTTCTCTGTGCCTCTGTGGTGAAGAAATTCGAAGTTACCCGTTCAAGGTGTAAAGTTCGTGCATCAGGATGTATGTGCCCATGGCCAGGATGAACCATCCGAAGGCGGGGCGGAGGTGGCGGCTGTCGACGTGTTTGGCGAGCATGCTGCCCGCAAGAATGCCGAGCACGGCCAGCGCCAGGAACGGCACCAGGAGCGGAATGTGGTCGGCAAGGTGGACCTGGCGGTCCCCCAAGAAGCCGATCAGTGCGTTGGCGGTGATGATGAACAGGGAGGTGCCCACGGCCTGCTTCATGTCCATGCGGGCCAGGAGCACCAGTGCGGGCACGATGAGGAATCCGCCGCCGGCGCCAAGTACGCCGGTGAGCAGGCCCACCCCCATGCCGGTGAGCAGCAGGGATGCCGTATTGTGCTGGACGGGCGCCACGGCCGGGGCGGGTTGGCGGCCACGGATCATCCGCCATGCGGAGGCCAGCATCATCACGGCGAACAGGCCCAGGATGGCGGTGTCCTTGCCGAGGGTGGCCGCGCCTGCCCGCAGGATGGGGTCGGGCAATGCGGGCACCAGCCAATGGCGGGTGGCGTACACACTGGTGATGGAGGCAAGCCCGAACGCCGCCGCCGCACGCCATTGCACATTGCCTTGGCGGTGGTGGGAAAGCAGCCCCACGCCACTGGTGGCGCCCACGATGAAGAGCGAAAGCCCCGTGGCCGTAACGGCATCCATGCCGAAGAGGTAAACCAGGATGGGCACCGTGAGGATGGACCCGCCGCCGCCCATCAGGCCCAGGGAAAGGCCCATCAGCACTGCTGCGGCATAGCCGGGGATCTCCCAGTTCATCGGTGTGGACGGTTTTCGGCCCTTGGCGGGGTAAGCGGCTGCAAACGTACCGTGCCGGCAGGGGCGGGGCCGTATGAAATGTCACGGGCGCTGCGCACCGGGGGGCGCGCTTTGCAAACGGCGGCGGCACCGGTGGCCTTGCGGAGGCGGCAGGGCCATCGGGTCTTGATCCATTTCCTTGCGCGGGGTCTTGCACCGCCACCCCGAAAAACACGGAAGAGACTACGGAGCAGGGGCAGGCTGCCACTAGGGCCAAAGGCCCGGCATTATCCCGGCCCTACGCACACGCGTAGGGCCGGGATACCAAATGCGCGATCGCCAGGGCTGAAGGCCCGGCCTCATCGCCAGGTGCGGTAAGGTCGGGCCTACAGCCCTCCCCGATGACAAGGTGCATCGCTGCCCAACGCTTGCGCGTTGGGCAGCGATGCCGTCGCGCCTTCAGCGCTCATCAGGGCCCTTCCTAGCAAGACAAGAAGGCCCGATGGCCCTTGCGGGGGAGGGCAGTGTGGTGCCCCGACAGCGATATTTGGCGCCCATTCACCGACTGAAACCACCACACCGATGAACACGAACCAATTGGAAAACTGGGCCTCCGTGGCCGGCACCGCCATTTACACCTACCTGCCGAAAGTGCTGCTTGCCTTGGTGGTGCTGGTGGTGGGCCTGTACATCATCCGCCTGCTGATGCGGGGGGTGGAGCGCACCCTGTCGGCCAAGTCCGTGGACCATACGCTGCAGCGGTTTTTCATCAGCCTGGCGGGCTGGGGCAT
>JAFEAI010000150.1 GCA_018266475.1 Bacteroidota bacterium | reverse complement strand
GTGCCGAAGAGCAGGTGGAAGATCCCGTTGTCCGCACCGATGAAGTAGTGGCCCTGGTGCCGCACGGCCACGTGGGGCGCCTGCGCATGGGCCTCCGCGTTCACGCTGATCATGTGTACGGTGCCCGCGGGGAAGGCTGGCCAGGCGCCGTGCAGCACAAAGGCCGCATTGCGGTTGCTGAAAGGGGCGATGTGGTGGCTGATGTCCACGATCCGCGCTTCCGGCAAATGCCGTAAAATGGCGCCTTTCACCGCCGCGACGTAATGGTCGTGCGTGCCCATGTCCGAGGTGAGCGTGATGATGGCCATGTGCGGGGATCGGCCGGGGGCCGTTACCTTCGACCGGTCAAAAATAACCGCGCCGCTGCTTTGCTGCGGGTTGCGGACAAAGCTTCTCCCCGCTGAGCCAGCGCACCATCCACCTTACCGCAGCCGACCCCGTGCTGCTGCTGGGCCCCAACGACCGCAACCTGCGGGCCATGCGCGAGGCCTTTCCGCAGCTGAACATCATTGCCCGCGGCGAAGAGGTGCGCGTGATCGGCCCGGGGGAGCAGGTGGAGACCTTCCTTGAACGCTTCGAGCAATTGCAGCGCCATGTGGTGAGGCACCGCGAGCTGCCACGCAAGGTGTTGGAGGAGATCCTCGACAGCGGCGATGGCGGCACCGGGGATGCCGGAACTGCGGAGGATGTGATCGTACACGGCAACGCCGGCCTGCGGGTGAAGGCGCGCACGCGCAACCAGCAGCGCCTGGTGGACGCCGTGGCCGACCACGACATGGTGTTCGCCATCGGCCCGGCCGGCACGGGAAAAACATACACGGCCGTAGCCCTGGCCGTGCGCGCCCTGAAGGAGCGGCAGGTGCGCCGCATCGTACTGACGCGCCCGGCCGTGGAGGCGGGGGAGAACCTGGGCTTCCTGCCCGGCGACCTGCGCGAAAAGCTGGATCCCTACCTGCAGCCCTTGTATGATGCGCTGCGCGACATGGTGCTGCCGCAGAAGCTGGCGGAATACCTGGAGACCGGCATCATCCAGATCGCCCCGCTGGCCTTTATGCGCGGCCGCACGCTGGACCATGCCTTCGTGATCCTGGACGAAGCCCAGAACGCCAGCCTGCCCCAGCTGAAGATGTTCCTTACCCGCATGGGGCGAAATGCCAAGTTCGTGATCACCGGCGATGCCACCCAGGTGGACCTGCCGGAGCGCGTCCGCTCCGGGCTGCTGCCCGCCGTGCAGCATCTGCGCGGCGTTCCGGGCGTGGCCGTGGTGGATCTCGATGAAAGGGACGTCATCCGCCATGAACTCGTTACCCGCGTGATCGCCGCATTCAAAGCCATTGAGGAAAACGACCGGCCTGCGGAGGGCCGGAAAAAAACCGCCGCCCGATCGGGAAAACCATGAGCCTGCCGAACACCTTGATGCGCTCGGACCTGCACCTGCCCGGCGTTGCCGAAGTTTACCGCGGCAAGGTGCGCGATGTGTACCACCTGCACGACGGCCGCACCGTGCTGGTGGCCACCGACCGCATCAGCGCCTTCGACGTGGTGCTGCCCCGCGGCATCCCCCACAAGGGGCAGGTGCTCAGCCAGCTCAGCTGGCACATGCTGCAGGCCACCGCCCGCATTGCGCCCAACTGGGCCATTGCCTCCCCGGACCCCAACGTGGTGGTGGGCCACCGCTGCACCACGGTGAAGGTGGAAATGGTGGTGCGCGGCTTCCTCGCAGGCCATGCCTGGCGCACCTACAGCGAGGGCAGGCGTATGCTCTGCGGCGCAGCAATGCCCGATGGGCTCAAGGAGAATGACGCCTTCCCCGCGCCGCTGATCACCCCCAGCACCAAGGCCGATGTGGGCCATGATGAGGACATTTCACCGGAGGAGATCCTGGAGCGCGGCATTTGCACCCCCGAGGAATGGGCCACCATGTGCCGCTACGCCTTGGCCCTCTTCGCCGAAGGCAGCCGCATCGCCAAGGAGCGCGGCCTGATCCTGGTGGACACCAAATACGAGTTCGGCCGCACGCCCGATGGCCGCATCCTGCTTATCGATGAGGTGCATACCCCGGACAGCTCGCGCTACTTCCACCTGATAGGCTATGCCGAACGACAGGCCAACGGTGAGCGCCAAAAACAGCTCAGCAAGGAGTTCGTGCGCGAATGGCTGATCGCAAACCACTTCATGGGCAAGGAGGGCCAGCAGGTGCCCGCCATGGACGATGCCTTTGTGCAAAGCGTGACCGCCCGCTATGTGGAACTCTACGAAAAGATCACCGGCGAGCACTTTGTGCCAGCGGATACGGCGGACATCAATGGGCGGGTGCAACGCGCGCTGGATGCTTTTCTGGGCTGAGCGTGCCAGAAAGCTCCCACAAGGGCTCGCTCCTTGACCGCCGAAGTGCCTTCGCCAAGGCGCGCAGCGGACCTTGAAGCCCATTCAGACCTGTATATCCCGCGCCAAACTTGGCCGGCTCATAAGCACCATGCCCGGAACCCCTGCAGTAGGTTCGCCCAACCGAAGGCCGGCTACACCCCGTTTGTTAAAAAACACTTGCTTCAACTAATTTAGTGTAGCTTGCCATCACAAACCATTAACCCCTGGTACAATGAAAACAGAACGACCCCGTAGATTAACGCGCGAGCTGGCCCCCCCCCCCCCGCGCCAACAGGATCGCATTGGCAGTAACTGCCCTATGCATGCTGGGCGGTAGCATGCTCACCGCACAGGACAACCTGTGGGTGAACGGCAGCCAACTGCTGGATTTCAACGC
>JAFEAI010000014.1 GCA_018266475.1 Bacteroidota bacterium | reverse complement strand
CTGGAGGCCTTGCTGGGCCAAGATCCCGGCATGCGCGTGCTGGGCCGGGCCTCCAATGGGGCCGAAGCGGTGGAACTGGCCAAGGCCCTGCAGCCGGACGTGGTGGTGATGGACATCAGCATGCCCGTGATGGACGGCATCGAGGCTGCGCGGGCACTGCTGAAATGCTGCCCGCATGTGCGCGTGCTGGTGCTCAGCATGTACGACCACCCGGACCTGGTGCGCGAGATCATGGATGCCGGCGCCAGCGGCTACGTGCTGAAGAACGTGGGCCGTGAAGAGCTTTCATTGGCGCTGCGCACCGTGGCCGGCGGCAGGCTCTTCCTTGGCAAGCAGGTGCAGGAAGTGCTGGACAAGGACGACCGCATCAAGGAAGACAGGGACCAGCCCGCCACCAATGTCCTCACCAAGCGCGAGCGGGAAGTGGTGAAAATGATCTGCATGGAGCATACCACGGCGGAGATCGCGGCGGCGCTGTTCATCAGCTCACAGACCGTGGACACCCACCGCAAGAACATCATGCACAAGCTGTCGGCCAAAAACACCGCCGGCATCGTGAAGTACGCAAAGGAGAGAGGCTGGTGCTGAACTTTCTTGTGTGCCGGATAGCCCACCCTCCTCACTGACGCTCTCGCCAGAGTTGGGGAGGATGTAGGGCGTAGTTCGTAGGGCAAAGGGGGCACCACGAACTACGAACTACCAACTACGAACTACGAACTACGAACCACGAACTATCCCTTTCACTGACACTCGAGCCTGTGCAGGCCCACCTCACTTCCCCTCAAGTTCCTTCAGCTTCTTCTCCACCAGGTATTGGCGCAGGGCGTCCATGCGCTGGTTGAGTTCCTGGATGTAGAGGGCCTGGTCCTCGGTGGCCACCCACAGCTGGTTGGTGAGCTGGTCCACGCTGAAGCCGCCCTCGCGGTTCCAGGCGCTGCGGCCCTGCACGTTGGGCAGGCGGCGCTCGCGCTCCACGTAGTTGGGCAATTCCTGCAAGGGCACGCGGGTGTACTGGGCGGCGGCCTTGGCATCTTCGGGGCGGGTGGTGCCGGTGTAGTACAGGTCGAACACATGGTCGCTCAGCAGGCTGCTGCCGGACCACACGCTGCGCTTGGCGCTCAGGGTGCCGGGCCCGCGGAACATGTTGGCCGGGTAGCTGCCGCTGGCGGCCCATGCCGCATCGCCCACCATCAGGCCGTCCTGCGCCACCATGTAGCTGCCCACATCATAGGCCGCACCGCCGCCGGTGTACTTGGCCAAGAAGGCCACGCGCGGCAGCTGCTGCAGGATGCTGGGCGGGCCGCCGCCGCCCCAGGCGGTGGCACCGTCGCAGGCGCTCGTGTTTATCCCCGCCGTAAGGAACCAACCGCCCGTCCAGCCCCAACCCTTGACCGAGTTGCCGGGTGTGCCCGGGTCGCCATTGATGGGCGTGGTGGGGGGATAATAAAACCCAACTGCTGGTGCGGTTTTCCAGGGGCAGCTGCTAATGCCCCCATTGCCGCCGCAAGCATCGCAGTACATGGCAATGGTGCTGGGGTAGCTGGTGTTGTATCCGAGCACCCCGTTGCCGTATTTTATGGTGTAGGCATCGCCGTCGCCCGTGCTCCACTCCTGGTCGTCCAAGGAGGCATCGATCAGCAGGTTGCTGCCGGCCCAGAAGAAGTTGCCCACCACATCGGCCCCATGCACGTTCCAGCCGGTCTGCACATCATAGCCGATGCCGTGGTCGGTATATTTCATTGGCGGGCCGGGCAGGTTGGGCGGCACCGGGTTGGCGAAGTCAATGAGGCCGGTGTTGTCAAAGCCTGTGCTCACATCCGGAGTGGTTGTGTTCTTCATGCGGAAGCGCAGGAAGTGGATGCGGCCGGTAGCGGAGCTGGAGACAGAGGTGACATTGAAGGCGATGGCGCGGATGGGGTTGCCCGCCCCCGGGCACAGGCCGATGGCCGCCAGGTCGCTGGCCTGGTACATGTACTGCCGGTGGCCGTCCTCCCACAGGCCAAAGTAGGGGTTGAACTGGCTGTTGATCGTGATATAAGGGGCGGAAGGGCCGGGGATGGGCCAGTACCGCGCGCCGCTTTCCACCGAAGACGCCGCCAAGGCGGTGTTGGTAGGGTCCTGGCAGCCCGCGCCTGTTTTCGGGGTTTCCTGCAGCTTGCGCTCGTGGAAGTTGTTGTCCAACTGTTTCCAGCCGTTCACGGTGGGCAGCAGGGCGGCCTGTGCGGCGGGCAGGGTGTTGGCCACGTTGCCCTCAAAGCGGGCGCGAGCACCGCCACTGGCGGGCACAAAGCGGATGTTGCCCTCGTTGTCTCCGGCACTGCCGCCGTTCAGCTTCACGCCGCCCTGCACATGAACCTGCTCGGTGGTGGTGGATGGCGTGCCCGCCGGCCAGGCGGGGTAGGATGAATAGAACTGCAGCTGCCCGAACTCATTGAGGCGGCCGCGGTCGTAGTTCACTATTTTGAAGATCATCGGTGCCAGGTTGGTGGTGCCGATGAAATCGGCACTGGTGGTGCCGGCATTGCCGCCGAGCTGCCAGATGCCGGGGTTGTTCCAGCCGATGTGGCGCCAGCCCGTGGCAGTCGTGGAGGCATCGTAGTACCAGTAGCCGGCGGGGAGGCTGCCGGTGCTGTCGGTCTGGTAGATCATCAGTCCATCGGGGTTGCTGATGACGGCGCGCTGGCTGCCCGTCATGCGGGGGATCAGCAGGCCCTTGTTGGTGCTGCTGACGTCCAGCATGGCATTGGGCGTGCCCGGCGGCGCACCGGTGGCGTTGATGGCCACCTGGGCATGCAGGCCGGTGGCTGCGGCCAGCAGCAGGGCGGCTGCCAGCAGGTGCTGGGCGGTGCGGGGCATGGCGGGTGCCGCAAGGGTGCATGCGCGGCCGTGGCGGCGCCGGGTGCATCGGGGATCAATGTCCATGGCGGGGGGCGGGTTTGGGGGCGGTATTTTCCACGGCGGCGGTACGCTGGCGGAGCGAAACGATCAGGCGCGCCTTTTCGGCATCGGTGTAGGCGGCCATGGCGGCCAGCTGGCCGGTGGCGGCGCGGCATTCGGCGGGGCTCAGGGGGCGGTTGGTGGCCAGCACCTCCAGGGCGTTCAGCTTGTCGTGCAGGTCGGC
Organism: Bacteroidota bacterium; assembly: GCA_018266475.1. GTDB lineage: Bacteria > Bacteroidota > Bacteroidia > Flavobacteriales_F > PHOS-HE28 > PHOS-HE28. The sequence continues at coordinate 5,334 of JAFEAI010000014.1, read as the reverse complement.
GATGTACAGGGCCTGGGTTTCGGCGGTGGTCCACACCTGGTTGGTGATCTCGCCCAAGGAGAAACCGCCGCTGCGCTGCCATTGCGCGCGGCCCTCCATGGTGGGCAGGTGGCGGTGTTGGCGGGTGAAGGCGGCCATTTCGTCCATGGTCAGTAGGCGCTGCGCGCCGTAGCGGGCGGCCTCGGCCGGGGCCACGCGGCCGTCGAAGGCGCGGTCGAACACATGGTCGTTCAGGCGCGAGCCGTTGTCGTACACCCCGCGCTGGGCGCTGATGGTGCCGTTGCCGCGGTAGCTGAAGAAGTTGTTCAGCGGGTTGGGGAATCCTGAGCGCCAGCGGCCCCAGGGTACGCCCGTGGCGCCAAGGCCGGTGGTGTCCTCCAGCACCAGCGCGCCGGGGTAGGTGATGTAGTTGCCGCTGCCCGCCGTGGGACTCGCAGGGTCCACCTGCATGGTGGCACCCCGGAATTTGATCATCGGGCGCCAGCGCGAGGCGCCGAACTTGTAGTTGGGGGCAATTCCGCCGGGCATGCCGAGGTTATTGTCGGGCATGCGCAATTGCGTGTTCAGGGCCATTGGTCCGGTCGAGCTGCCACATGCCCAACCCGGCGAAGGGTAGGGGTTGGTGATCAGGTAGGTGGCCGCAAGGACACCGACATAATAGGCAGAGTAGGTACCATTTGTTCCTGCTGGCAATTGGGTAACCCAAACAGGGTTGGGTTTGGGCGGCGTGTTGTATACCCGAACAGCTACCTCCACGATGACGTTGCTTGTGCCGTCCCATTTAAATGGGGTGGTAAGGGTTACCATCTGCCAGTGGGGTCCTGCAAGATCCGGCCAAGTTGCGGGGGGGATGGCGCCGCAGCCCATGGTGCCGGTGTTGTCCGGCGTATTGTCGAAGCCGTTCAGTGAGGCCAGCCCCAAAGGCGCATTGCGCACGATCACGTGCCCTTGGTCAGCGAAAAGGGGCCTTAAACTGTTGCCGTTGACGTAGAAGCCCACCTGGTTGATGTTTCCCCCCGGGCATAGGCCCGTAGTGGCAGTGGTATTGCCGGCCACCTGGGCCATTTCCGGGTTCAGCTCAGTCGCCAAATAGAGATATTGCTGGCGCGACATCACAACATTGGCAACATGGGCCTTATAAGGCGTAATAAGCAGGGTGTCCGTATCGGGCACATTGCCAATGGCTGTGTTGTTGCTGTAGATCGGCGATACCACCCCACTGGGGATAATGGCATCCAGCACACCGGGCTGGCAGGTGGCCTCCTTAAAGTGGCTCCACGTTTTGTTGATCACCTCGGTGTAGGGGTTTTCCAAGGCGCGCCATCCGCCGGTCTTGGGCTGGTAGACGGTGGGTGGGGCGGTGGCCACCACATAGCCCGGCGCCATGGGTTTGCCGTCGATGTTTCCCCAGTGGCCGGCATATTGGAGGGGGGAGAAGTTGGCGGTGCCGAACACGCTGGAGCGCGTGGCGACGTTGTCCGGTGTGGTGGGCGGTTTTTCCTTGCTTCCGTAGCGGTAGGGAGCGGTGCCGGTGATGGGTCCGAAGGCCTGGTAGCGGATCACGCCCGGGGCATCGGTGTTGCTGGCCTCCACCCCTGGGGGGGGGTCATAGTAGATGCCCAATCCGCCGTTGATGTCCAAGCGCTCCACGGAGGCAGGGGCTAGCAAGGGATACCCCACGCCGAGGAAGCCGGTGGTGGCGTCCATGCGCATGCGGTGGGTATTGTTGGTGGCAAAGTAGAAGGGCTTGTTGTCATTGGTGCCCACATAATCAGGGTTAGGGTAGGCGGCGTTGGCCAGGTTGTTGCCGAAGGTGTCCCAGCCGTTCTTGCCGTAGACCAAGGGGCGCCAAACGCCTCCCTGCACCACGCGGAATCCGGGCCCGGCACCGGTTTGGAACACGGTGAGGCCGTCGGGCAATCCGGCCGGGGCGGGCAGTGCGGCCATGCGGGGGATCAGCAGGCCCTTGCTCACGGAGCTGATGTCCAGCAAGCCCTTGGGGTCGGCGGCCGCGCCGGTGGCGTTGATGGCGATGTTGCCGTTCTGTGCACGGGCGGCCGTGGCGGTGAGCAGGGCGAGGGCGGCCAAGGCAAGGGCGGGGATGCACGCGGCCATGCGGCGCGTGCGGCTTGCGGCGGGGCGGGCGGCGGCACCCGGGGCGGGGTTGGTGTCGGGGTTCCTCATTTCGCCTGGGGTTGGGTCTTGGCGTGGATGGCTTCCACGAGGTGCAATTTCTGGGCCTCGGAAAGGCGCTTGCTGGCGGAGATGCCGGCGATCAGCTTTTCCGCTTCGGCGGGCTGCAAGCTTTTGCCGAAGCTGAGTTCCTCCAGGGCGCTGAGGTCCTGCTCCAGCTGGGTGATGTAGAGGGACTGGTCCTCCAAGGATTCCCAGAGGCCGGTGGCGATGCGGCCCAGGCTGGCGCCGCCAGCGGCCTCCCATTCCTGGCGGCTGGGCATGTTGGGCAGGTGGCGGTCGCGGGCCAGCGCCTCGCGCAGCTGGGGCAGGCCCACGTAGGCATAGCCTTGGGAGGCCTGGGCGTCCTGCGGTGCGGGGGCGCCGTCGAAGTAGCGGTCGAACACGTGGTCGCTCAGCAGCAGGGAGCCGTCGTACACGCCTTTTTCGGCCTTCACCGTGCCGGGCCCGCTGTAGGTGGTGGCTGCGTTGGCCCATGCGGGGCTGCCGATCATCACCCCGCCGTCGTATTGCAGGTAGTTGGCGGAGGCGGCCACAATACCGGGGCTTTTTATCGTGCCGGTGAAGCGCGTTACCGGGCGCAGGCTGTGGGGGTTTAGGCTGATGGGGGGGGTGCCAATGGGGTTCACAGTGGCTCCCGGGGTCAGCGGATTGTCCTGGAGGAGTTCCGCATCCACCATGTTCAGAATGCCGGTGGCCCTGCTGACCCACTTGGTGCAGGCGTAGCCGGGGTTCATCAGTTCCACGCGCGGCCCTACGCCCACGCCCTTGCTGCGCAGCCAGTCGATATCGATGATCAGGTTGTCCCCGGCGATTAGGGTGATGGGGGTGGTAAGGGCAAAGTTCACCCATCCGGGGCCGGGGGTAAGGAGGGGGAAGTTACCGCGTACGGGAACTTGCGTGCGGATGTTATTGTCCATGTACGGCGCGGTGTTGTTCAGGCCGAAGTATGCGCCTGGGCCGGTAAGGAAACCGCTTGCAGCCCCGCCGCGCACATTGCATTCAATACTTGTGGCGCCAGAGGTGGTGGGGCTGCCGGTCATGGTTTCCTGGTCAAGGCAGAAGAAGGCGATGGCGGTGATGGTGGCGGGAAAGCAGATGCCGGCATCCACCAGTTCCTGGTTCCGGTAGAGGTATTGTACACGGAAAATGGGTTGCTGCAGGGGGTCGCTGTTGGTGGCGAAGGGGCTGTAGTAGTTGCAGGGGGCGCTGGCGGTGTTGGTTACTGGGGGTGAGCTTAGCTGGCCCACGGTGGTGTTGCCCGTGGCTCCCAGGCATTTCAAGGTGTCCTTGGCATAGGGCTTGGGCGGGGTGATGAAATTCTCGGCGTTTTCCAAGCGTCCCCAGTAGATGTTGGCGGTGGTGTCCAAGGAGCCCCAGTGCCACTTGTGGTCGGTGGTGGAGGGGGCGGCGCCGGTGAGGGTGCCGTAGCGGATGGTGCCTTCCTTGGGGGAGGCGGGGATGGTGTTGGCGGAGTTGGTGGCGAAGTGGATGGCGCCCTCCACCTCCAAGCGCTCGGTGGCGGGCGCGGCGGTGCCCAAGCCCACGAAGCCCTGCTGATAGGCCACTACGGCGTAGCCCATTTGCATGGCGGGGTTGGCGGGCGGGGGCACGCTGCGGAACACTAAGTTCTTGTTGCCGGGGATGTTGCTGAAGGTGCCGAGGAATTCGTCGCCGTTGGTGGCCACGCTGTTTCCGCGCAGGCGCCAGCCGGTGCGCACGGCGGAGAGGTGCCGCCAGGTGGTGGCGGGGGCATCATAGTACCAAAGGCCGCGCGCGTTGGTGGTGTCCTGCGTGCCGCCGAGGTCGGTTTGGTACACCAGCAGGGCATCGTCGGCGGCGGTTACGGGGATGGCGGCGCGCTGCGCGCCGGTCATGCGGGGGATCAGCAGGCCGCGGGAAACCACGGTGGAGACCGAGGTGGCCGCGTCGATGTCCAGCACGGCGGCGGCGTTGGGCGCGGCACCGGTCACGTTGATGCCCACGTTTTGGGCGGTGGCGGCGGTGCAGAGGGCAGCGGCTGCAAGGGCTGACAGGAGCCTTTGGCGTAGGGGTATTGGCATGGGGCAGATGTTAAGGGACCGGTCCCGGGGTAGTACGAAGATATGATCACATCTTAATTGTGGCAAAACATTGCATTTGCGTCGGACGGAATTAACAATCGGCGCTGCGATGCTTCCACTAAGGTGGAAGACGCACGGATCGGGAAAGGTTGCCGGGTGTTGAAAACCTTTTTTGCCTCGGCTCTGGTGTGGCCTTTTGCTCATGGGGGCAGGATGAACAGGATGAACGGGATGGGACAGGATTACAGGATGAACAGGATGGGACAGGATTACAGGATGAACAGGATGAACGGGATGGGACAGGATTACAGGATGAACAGGATTACAGGATGAACGGGATGGGACAGGATTACAGGATGAACAGGATGGGAGCTCCCTCAGGGTCTCCCGAAGGGGACCTTGCAGGAGGACCGCTGTGGTGAGCCCGTCGAACCACAGGGGAATCCCGCGTTGAATCAAAGATTGCTTCGGCCCAAGGCGGCCTCGCAATGACGTTGTGATGAGTTCCCTCAAGGTCTCCCGAAGGGGACCTTGCAGGTGTGGCACGCTGTGGTGAGCCCGTCGAACCACAGGGGAATCCCGCGTTGAATCAAAGATTGCTTCGGCTCAAGGCGGCCTCGCAATGGAGGGCCGCTGTGGTGAGCCCGTCGAACCACAGGGGAATCCCGCGTTGAATCAAAGATTGCTTCGGCCCAAAGCGACCTCGCAATGACGCACAGATCCCGTCATTGCGAGGACCTGTACACTTAACAGGTCCGAAGCAATCTCTAATTCCAAGGGGATCCCGGGAGGGGAATCAAAGGTTGCTTCGGCCCAGTGCGGCCTCGCAATGACGTTGTGGCTTCGGCCCAGGGCGGCCTCGCAATGACGTAGCCGCCTCACTGATGCAGCGTCTGCGCCAACCACGCATGCCACGTGCCCAAAGTTGGGCGCGACCCAGCGGGAAGCGGGGACGCGTTGCCCTGAAAGGTTCATTCCGGAATAGGATGGAACGTACTATATTCGTGGACATGAAGGCCAACAACAAGCTGGTAGCGCGGTCACGCATCCAAATTCAAGCTCCCGTCAGGTTGAAACG
>JAFEAI010000149.1 GCA_018266475.1 Bacteroidota bacterium | reverse complement strand
GCTTTATGGGCTGCACCTTTAACAACCTGCGCACCACCGAGCACAACAGCAGCCAGCTCGGCAGGGGCATACACAGCCTGGATGCGAATTTCCAGGTGCTTAGCCTTTGCGGCGACCCAGGCCCCGTGCCTCCTGGCATGTGCCAAAACGTGATACCCACCCGCTTTACTGGTTTGGATATGGGCATACGCGCCGCCAATGCCGTAACCGCCCGCAACTTCACCGTGGACGGCGCGGAGTTCAACGACAATGTGTGCGGAGTGTACGCCAATGGTATCTCCGGTTACGTGGTGATCAATAGCAAATACAAGATCGGCGGTAGCGTGGCCACCGCCATGGACAACACTCCGGATGAGGATAACTGGGGCAATCGGCACCGCGGAATCTACAGCTACAAGAGCACCGGGTTCTCCGTGGATGACAACACCCTGCAACAGCATGGCACCCATGTGAAGACCGAAGGCATTGTGATCGGCTACACGGAAGCGAGCAGCGACATCGTGTTCCGCAACTATGCGCAGAACCTGGAAAGCGCCTTCATCGGCGAGGGCATCTGCGCCGAGGTGAACATCCCCGGGCAGGCCGCCATCAAGGGCCTGCAGTTCCTCTGCAACCAGAACAGCAACAATAAAACCGACATCTGGAGCAGGAAGGTGTTCAGCGATCAACAATACAATCAGAACCTACACACCATCCGCTTGGACCAAGGGGGGCCTGGGCGGCCTGCGGACAACCAGTTTGACCAATGGCCCACCAACTCAAGCAACTTCGATTTCAAGGTAACCACCACCAACAGCCCCATCGGCTATTGGCACCGGGGCACCCCGCCGTTCGTGCCCATCCACTACACCACCAACGCCACCGGCTTGTTCCCGCACCTCTCCACCACCATCCCGCAGAACAACTGTGCGAGCAAGATCCTTCCCATGGGCCCGCCCGTGCCGCCGGACCCGGGCCCCATGGCCACCTACATGGCCACCGAGCGCACCGCATACAACAACGTGAACTACCTGTACGGCCAGTTGATCGACGGCGGAAACACCGATGCCATTTCATTGCAGATAGAAGTGAGCTGGCCGCAGGATGCTTGGAACCTGCGCAACTACTTGCTGGCCAGAAGCCCCAACTTGAGCACTGATGTGCTGAAGGACATGGTGCGGAAGAACATCATGCCCGAGGCCATGGTGACCGAGGTGCTTGCCGCCAACCCCGGCGCCACCCGCACCGACGGCTTCCTCACCTGGCTACAGGAGGAAAGCAGGCACCCCCTGCCCCAATACTTGCTGAACTTGGTGATGGCCAGTTGGGACCAGCGCACCTACCGGGATGCCTTGTCAGGCCAATTGGCCCTGCACCAAACCGAAATGACCCAGGCCGCCAACTGGCTGGTGCAGCACTACCGGGCCGATACCACAACCACGCAGTTGGACAGCTTGGCAGCCGTGTGGCACCGCTTGGGCACCGTGGATGCCCGCTATGCCGAGGCCATTACATGGATGGAGGCGGGCAACTGGGCCAAGGCCGCCGCCGCCGTGGACACGCTTTCCGCCGAACCCGACAAAAAGGGTTTTGATGTAGCCGAACAGCAGCGCATGCGCGGGCTGATCGCCTTCCTTGGCAACCTGCATGCCCAAGGAGGCAGTGAGGCTGACCTGGACAGTACGGGCGTGGCCGCACTGGAAGGTTTGATGGAGGATGCCCACGACCGCCCCGCCAACTGGATCAGCAACCTGCTCTGCTTCGGCTATGGCCGCTGCCGCGCACCGCTTACGGGCGGTGACGACCGGCCCCAGCCCAGGCTGTTGCCAGTGGCATCTGCCGATGCCCCTACTTCTGCCACGCTGTCCATCCACCCCAACCCCGCAAGCAGTTGGGTGGCCTTCAACTACAACCTGCAAGCCCTGCCTGACCATGCAGAACTGATCGTGCGTGATGCGACCGGACGGGAAGTGTACCGCGCAACACTGCAGGCCAGCGAACAACAGCATCTTTGGGACACGCGTGAGGTGGCCTCCGGCACCTATACCGCAGTGCTTCTGAACGGTGGGCGTGAACTACGTGCGGAAAAGCTCATTGTAAAGCAATGAATGCCCGGCACCTTGCCGTGGCGGCCCTG
>JAFEAI010000148.1 GCA_018266475.1 Bacteroidota bacterium | reverse complement strand
GCCCTTAAGCATCGGTTCCGCGGATCTCATTCAACCAGGCATCGGGGTCAATGCCCTTGATCCAGGGTGCAGCTTTCTTCCTGATCTGGTTCAAGTAGTCCTTGTCGAACCGGGCTTGATGATCGATCAATTCCAGGAATTGGACGGAGTTCCGGTCCACTTCCCCCGTGGACATGTTCTGTTTTCCCAAAACGCGCAGGCCATATGGCTTGTAAATGATGCTCTCCTTCAGCTCAGCAATGGTCTTCCTCGGTGTTTGAACGATGAAAACGCCTTGCTTGGGCACGGCAACATGGATGTTCGCCTTTTCTTTTCCGCCCGCATCCACCACTTCTCCGTACAAGTAAAGCTCCACCTCCATCCAAACATCATCCGTCCGCTTGAACGAGGTCTCGCGGTTGATCACCAATGAGCTGCTGTCCGGAAGACTGGATGACAAGGTGAAGTTCCAACCTTTCTTTATGGCGTCCAGCTGCATGGCCTCAATGGCCGCAGCGGTCCTGACTTCGAGGAAGTCGATGCTCTGCTGTTGCTGTACCTGGCCGAGCACGGCATTAAACGCGATCACGGCCTGCATGGCCGTGGGGAAAATGTTCAGCACGGAACCCTCCTCGTTCCGATATCCGATCAGGGGCCTGTCCCGTCGTTCAACCGGGAACAGCAGGTCTTCCACACGGGTGAGCAGTTCCTTTAGGTCGCGGACATCGAACGAATCCGGTGTGAGCCGCACAGCTTCAGTCCCACCCTCAATTTTAATTTGTATGGTGCCGGTCTTCTCCACGGATCAAAAATAGAAGGTAAACATTCGCCGGGACGGGTGCGGATACACGCTGCTTCACTCCCGCACCATCGCCAGCACCTTTTCCACCACGTCCTCCACGCCGGGCTTGCTGAAGTAGTCGCCATCGGTGCCGTAGGCGGGGCGGTGGGCCTTTGCGGTGAGGGAGGCGGGTGCGCTGTCCAGCCATTGGAAGCCGCCTTGCTCCTGCAGGATGTGTTGCAGGATGTACGCGCTGGCGCCGCCGGGCACGTCCTCGTCCACCACCAGCAGGCGGCTGGTCTTCTTCAGGCTTTCCACGATGCGGTGCGTGCGGTCGAAGGGCAGGAGCGTGCGCGCGTCCACCAGTTCGGTGCTGATGCCGAGCTTTTCCAGCCGTTCCGCGGCGTGCTGGCAAATGGTGAAGGTGCTGCCGTAGCTCACCAAGGTGATGTCGGAGCCTTCGCGCACCACTTCTGGGATGCCGATGGGCACGGTGAACAGGCCGAGGTTTGCGGGCAGGCGCTCCTTGCTGCGGTAGCCGTTGAGGCATTCGATCACTAAGGCGGGATCATCGCTTTGGAGCAGCGTGTTGTACATGCCGGCGGCCTGCTGCATGTTCCGGGGCACGCACACCACCACTCCGCGCAGGCTGTTGATGATGGTGCCCATGGGGCTTCCGCTGTGCCACACTCCTTCCAGGCGGTGGCCGCGGGTGCGCACGATCAGCGGGGCCTTTTGCCCGCCCTTGGTGCGCCAGTGCATGGTGGCCAGGTCGTCGCTTAGGCCCTGCAGGCAGTACAGCAGGTAATCCAAGTACTGGATCTCGGCCACGGGCCTCAGCCCGCGCAGGGCCATGCCCATGCCCTGGCCCAGGATGGTGGCTTCGCGGATGCCGGCATCGGCCACGCGCAGCTCGCCGAAGCGGGCCTGCATGCCCTCCATGCCCTGGTTTACGTCGCCGATCTTGCCGGTGTCCTCGCCGAAGGTGAGCAGCAGCGGCTCTTTCTCGAACAGTGCCGCGAAGTTGTCGCGGATGATGATGCGCCCGTCCACTTCCTCGGCGGTGGTGTACTCCACGGGCACCACGGGCACCTTCAGGCAGCTGCGTGCGCTCTCGCTGTACAGGTGGCTGTCGTAGCGTTCGGCGTTTTCGGCCAAGGAGCGCTTCACCCAGGCGGTTAGCTCGCCGGCCGCCAGGCCATTGGCTTGCGCGGCGGTAGCGGCCTGGCGCGCCACGGAGAGCACCTCGCGGCGGCCGGGGTCCAGGGCCTTGCGCAGCTCTTCGGCCAGGGCGCGTGCTTCTTCAAGGGGCATGGCGTCCAGCATGGCGAGCACCTCGGCGCGCTCCGCCGCGATGGGGGCGGTGAAGGCCGCCCAGGCCGCCTTTTGGGCGGCTTTGGCATCGGCCTTGGCCTTGGCCTGTATGGCATCCAGGTCGGCGGTGGTGGCGATGGGGTTGCCGCCGGGCTTGAAGGCCAGGATGAATTCGCGGAAGCGCACGTTGCAGTCGGCGGTCTTGTACCACTCCAGCAGTTCCTTGCTCTTGTAGCGCTCGTGGCTGCCGCTGGTGCTGTGGCCCTGGGGCTGGGTGAGCTCCTCCACGTGTACCACGCAGGGCACGTGCTCTTCGCGGCATTGGGCGATAGCCTGCTCGTAGGTCTTGTTCAGCGCGGCATAGTCCCATCCTTTCACCTTGTGGATGCGCAGGCCGTTGGTGTCCTGTTGCTTCTCGAAGCCCTGGAGCAGCTTGCTGATGCTGCCCTTGGTGGTCTGGTATTCCTTGCCCACGCTGATGCCCCAGCCATCGTCCCATACGCTTACGGCCATGGGCACCTGCAGCACGCCGGCGGCGTTGATGGTTTCCCAGAAGAGGCCCTCGCTGGTGCTGGCGTCGCCGATGGTGCCGAAGGCCACCTCGTTGCCGTTTTGGCTGAGGTGGGCGTGGCCATTCAGTTCCTTGTTGGCCCGGAACACCTTGCTGGCCTGCGCCAACCCCAGCAGGCGCGGCATCTGGCCGGCGGTGGGCGACATGTCCGGGCTGGAATTGTACTGGGCGGTAAGGTCCTTCCATTCGCCGCGTTCATCCAAGCTGCGGGTGGCGTAGTGGCCGTTCATCTGGCGCCCGGCGCTGGAGGGTTCGGCCTGCACGTCGGCATGGGCATACAGCTGGGCGAACCACTGCTGCACGGTGAGCTCGCCGATGGCGAACATGAAGGTTTGGTCGCGGTAGTAGCCGCTGCGCCAATCGCCCGGGCGGAATTGCTTGGCCATGCACACCTGGGCCAGCTCCTTGCCGTCGCCGAAGATGCCGAACTTGGCCTTTCCGGTGAGCACTTCCTTGCGGCCCAGCAGGCTGGCCTCGCGGCTGAGGCATACCAGGGCGTAATCGCGGAGGATCTCCTCCTTGAGCTCGGCAAGGGTGATGGGGTCTGCGGTGGCGGAAGTGTGTGTGGCGGGCATACGGATCGTGGAACTGCGTTGGTGGCGAAGGTAGCGCGAAGGCCAAAAAGCCGTGTACATGGGCGGCGGTTGCGCCTGGGGGCATGAACCGCACCCTGCGGTGAACCTTGGGGCGGAGAGGCGTGTTGTGGGTGCGTGCGGAAAAAAGGCCACATTCGCACCGGGAATCATCCCGCAAGTTCATAACCAACAACTTTACTCACCAAAACGAACTCATCATGAAACTCACACACACCATGGTGCCTGCGGGCATCGCCCTGCTGATGGCCTCCTGCGGAGGCGAGGCGCCCAAGGAATCGGCGGCGCCGGCACCGGCCCCTGCACCCGCGGCTGCGGCACCGGCGGAAACGGCCCCGGCGGCCACGGCGGTAACGTACCCTGCGGATTTCATCAAGGCGAGCGACATCACGCTGGGCGACAAGATCGATCCCGCCATGGTGGCCAATGCCAAGAAGATCTTTGATGCCAAGTGCCACGTGTGCCATGGCCTCACCGACCAGAAGGTGGTGGGTCCGGGCTGGAAGGGGGTGATCAATCAGCGCTCGCCGGAGTGGATCATGAACATGATGCTGCACACCCAGTGGATGGTGGAGAACGACCCCGCGGCGCAAAAGCTGGTGGAGGAAACAGGCACGGTGATGCCGGACCAGCAGCTCACCAAGGAGCAGGCGCGCGACATGCTGGAGCTGATCCGCTCGCTCTAAGGCAGTGGCCGATAAAACGGCAAAAGGCCGCTCCGGAAGGGGCGGCCTTTTGCTTGCGGGTTGCGCATCAAGCCTGGGCGGGAAGTGGGGCGGTGGCCGGTTCCTCCCGCTTTTTCCAGGAATGGGCCAGCAGGATGAAGATGCCTGCGGGCAGCAGCAAGGACACCCCCAGGATGATCGCATAGTAGCCGGGGATCATGCCGAGGCCGAACCAGAACATGGTGCCCTGCAGGAAGAGCACGGCCTCCTGCAGGATGAACCCGGAGGTGAAGATGGCCAGGCCTGCGCGGGCCATGGGGGCGGTGCTTACGAACCAGCCCTTGAGCAGGGCCATGGCGAAGAGCATCATGCTGATGCAGCCCAGGGTGTTCAGGTGTACGAAGCCCACCACGTAGTTGCGCACGGTGAAGGCCATGATGGCCACGGCGGGAATGGCCACGGCAGCTTGCATCACCACCTTAAGGCCCATGGCCACCAAGGCATAGGTAACGCAGCGCCAGGCCCAGAGCGGCACCTTCTGCTGCAGCATCCGTTGCACCTTGGTGATAGCGGTTCCCGTGCGCCAGCCCGCCCACAGTTGCAGCACCACGCCTGCGGAATTGATGAGGTACACCCCCCAGTGCCGCTCGCTCCAGGCGATGGCCAAGGCAAAAGTGAGCAGGACGGACACGAGCCAAAGGCGGATGGTGAATCCGTCCAGCACATGGTGGGCACCGTGTGTTTCGGCCCAACGGCTCCAGAGGGCCAGCGCCCCGAACCAGAACCAGCCGTTGAGCTGGAAGTGCAGGTAGAACTGGACGGACCAGTAGTAAAGCTCGGTGCCGAACCCGCCGCGGGCGACGATGACGCCAGTAGCCCAGATGCCCAAGGTGGACAAGCACATCAGGGCCACGGCCATGCGCGCCAGCAGCCTGCTGCCGTTGGCGCGCCAGGCTCCGGTGGCTTTCCAGATGCGCACGGCCAGCAGGTAGCTTACCACCATGTGGAGGATCGACACGGTGACGATAAAGGTGCCGAAGCTCTGCACGGGGAAGCCCAGCAACATGCCCGCCACGGCCACCTGGCCCAGCACCAAAAGCACAATGCTGGTGCGTGAGGGGCCCTTGGGCGTCTCATCCCGCAGCAGGAACACCACCATGGCGGTGAACGCCCAGCCGAGCATGGCCACGTGCGAGTGGGCGTTCAGCACGGCTTTGAAGCGCAGGAAGGGGATCTCCCAGATGTAGATGGCCCGCAGGATGCACCCCAGCACCCCTGCGACCCCGAAGTTGATCAATGCGATGTTGTACCAGCGTTGCATCGGCTGCGAAGGTGCGAAGGAAGCGGATATCGGCGGGGTTGATGAATCTCAACCGCCCCCCTGATAAGGGTCAGGGCTATCTTCGCCACGGTCACGAATTTTGAACCCGAAAAAACAAGGAAGATGTCGATCAACAAGCGCATTTTTTCAAGGAGCATTTTCAAAGGACTGGGCATGGCCTCTGCCATGGCACTGGCGGTAGCCTGCGGAGGCGGGGGCGAGGAAGCCGCAGCCACTGCGGACAAGGGTGCGGCAGCGCCTGCTGCAACGGCCGAGCCGGCAAAGGCGGCGCCCTCGGGCATCGCGATGATCACCGCCGACCAGATCAAGCTGGGCGAAAAGGTGGATGAAGGCATGGCGGCCAAGGGCAAGGCGATCTATGAGGTGAAGTGCCAGGCCTGCCACAGCACCGGCAGCAACCGCGTGGTGGGGCCCGGTTGGAAGGGCCTGTTGGAGCAGCGCAAGCCCGAGTGGATCATGAACATGATCCTGCACACCGATGCCATGCTGGAAACAGATGCGAACGCACAAGCCATGCTGGAGGAGTGCTTGGTGCGCATGCCCAACCAGAACCTGAGCATGGACGAGGCCCGCGAAGTGGTCGAGTTCATGCGTACGCTTTAAGACGGACGGAGACCAAACAACAACCAATCACCCTTAAATGAAGAGGACCACCGTGATCACCGCGCTTCCGCTGCTGCTGGCGGCCGGGATCGCCCTGCCTTTGGCCCAGGGCTGCAAGCCGGCCAACACCAAGAGCGCCGTTTCAGGCGATGCCGCCTCCAAGGCCTTTGTGCCGCCGGGGAAGTACGACGAGTTCTACAACTTCGTCAGCGGCGGCTTCAGCGGGCAAATGTCCGTGTACGGCCTGCCCTCCGGGCGCATGCTGCGCAACATCCCGGTGTTCTCCGTGGATCCCGAGAGCGGCTGGGGCTACAGCGAGGAAACCAAGCCCATGCTGAACACCAGCCACGGCTTCATCCCCTGGGATGATTCCCACCACGTGGAATCCTCCATGACCGACGGCGTGCCCGACGGCCGCTGGATGTTCATCAACGGCAACAACACCCCGCGCATCGCCCTGATCGACCTCACCACCTTCCGCACCAAGACGATCATCGAGATCCCCAACAGCGCAGGCAACCACAGCTCGCCGTTCATCACCCCGAACAGTGAATACGTGGTGGCGGGCACCCGCTTCAGCGTTCCCATGGGCACCGATGCCCAGCGCGACGTGCCCATCAACACCTACAAGGAGAACTTCCGGGGCACCGTGTCCTTCATCCATCCGGATGCCGCCACCGGCAAGATGAACATCGCCTTCCAGATCACCGCCCCGGCGGTGGACTATGACCTGAGCCACGCCGGCAAGGGCCCCAGCGACGGCTGGTTCTTCTTCAGCTGCTACAACACCGAGCAGGCCCACAACCTGCTGGAGGTGAACGCCAGCCAGAAGGACAAGGACTTCATTATGGCCGTGAACTGGAAGAAGGCCGAGCAATACGTGAAGGACAACAAGGGCAAGATGGTGCCGGGCAAGCACGTGATGAACCACTACGACGAGAGCACCCACACGGCCACCAGCGAAGTGATCGAGCAGGTGATGCAGCTGGACCACAAGGAGCTCAAGGACCTGCTCTACTTCATGCCCTGCCCCAAGAGCCCGCACGGCTGCGACGTGGATCCCTCCGGCCAGTTCATCGTGGGCAGCGGCAAGCTCGCCGCCCTGATCCCCGTGTTCTCCTTCGAGAAGATGATCAAGGCCATCGACAGCAAGGACTTTGAAGGTGAGTTCGACGGCGTGCCCGTGCTGAAGTACGAGAGCGTGCTGCAAGGCGAGGTGAAAAAGCCCGGCCTCGGGCCCCTGCACACGGAGTTCGACAACAACGGCTTCGCCTACACCTCCATGTTCGTCAGCAGCGAGATCGTAAAGTGGAACCTGAAGACCCAGGAAGTGGTGGACCGCGTGCCCACCTACTACTCCATCGGCCACCTTTGCGTGCCCGGCGGAGATAGCCGCAAGCCCTGGGGCAAGTACGTGATCGCCTACAACAAGATCACCAAGGACCGCTACCTGCCCACCGGCCCCGAACTGGCCCAGAGCGCGCAGCTCTACAGCATCGACGGCCCCAAGATGGAACTGCTGGCCGACTACCCCTCCATTGGCGAACCCCACTATGCGCAGGCCCTGCCGGCCGACCTGGTGGCGCCCAAGTCCGTGAAGTTCTTCAAGATCGAGGACAACAAGCACCCCTATGTCACCAAGGGTGAAAAGGATGCCCGCGTGGTGCGCGACGGCAAGAAGGTACACGTGTACATGACCTGCATCCGCTCGCACTTCGCACCGGACAACATCGAAGGCGTGAAGCTCGGCGACGAGGTCTACTTCCACGTCACCAACCTGGAGCAGGACTGGGACGTACCGCACGGCTTCGCCGTGAAGGGCGCGGACAACGCCGAGCTGCTCATCATGCCCGGTGAAACCCAAACCTTCAAGTGGGTGCCGCAAAGCGTGGGCGTGAAGCCTTTCTACTGCACGGACTTCTGCTCGGCACTGCACCAGGAAATGCAAGGGTACGTGCGCGTATCGCCCGCGAACAGCAACATTCCGCTGACGGCCAACACCAAAGCCGCCGACGCCGGCCTGTAGGCCGCCTGACAAGAAAATGAACGGAGCACACCCGGCCCCCAGCATCGGAAAGCGGTGTAAGGGGC
>JAFEAI010000147.1 GCA_018266475.1 Bacteroidota bacterium | reverse complement strand
CCGTGACCGTGGAGGGCATGAACGACTTTGATGCCGTGCTGGAGGCCTTCTCAGGCTCCTGCGCAGAACTGGTTTCCATGGGCTGCGAAGATTCCACCTTCCCCTCGGACGGCCCGGCCACCGAGCAGATGGTCCTTACGGGCCTCACCATAGGCGACACCTATTTTGTGCGGGTGTATGACTATGGCCACTGGTCCACCGGCCACAACTTCAACATCTGCGTCACCATTGGTGCGCCGCCGGCCGCCTACTGCACCCCGTCACCCGAAAATGGGGGAAGCGACGGTGATTTCATCGCCAATGTGACGCTGGGCGACATCAACAATTCCACCGGAGGGGATAACGGGTATGAGGACTACACCGCCATGAGCACCAATCTGGAGCGCGGGGCCACCTATACCATCTCCATCACCAACGGCGATTACGGCGAGGACGTGTTCGCCGCATGGATCGACTTCAACCGCGACTCCATCTACCAACCCTCCGAGAAGCTCGGCGAGTTCAGCGGAACCACGCCCGGCGAGGTGATCGAGTTCACCTTCACCGTACCGGCCGATGCCAGCTTGGGCATCACCCGCCTGCATGTGCGCTGTGCATACAGTGCGGAGGACATGGACCCCTGCGAACCGTACAGCTACGGAGAAACGGAGGACTACGGCATTGAGATCGTGCTGCCCACGGGCGTGCATGCCCCCAACGATGCCGGGGTGGCCGTGTATCCCAATCCCACCCGGGGGGATGTCACCATCAGCGGTGCTGCCATCAGCGGCAAGGTGCAGGTGGAGCTTGCCGACATGACGGGCCGTACCGTGTTCGCCGGGCAGTACACCATGGCTGAAGGGCAACCCCTGAACCTGCCCCTGGGCGGAAAGCTTGCCCAAGGCACCTACATGCTGCGCTTGATCACCGCCAACGGCATCAGCAGCCGCCCGGTGATGGTGAAGTAGGCACACCGGAAATATCAAATGGGGGAAGCCGGACGCACAGGTGTCCGGCTTCCCTCATTTTCACTTATGCCATTTAGACGCTCAAGACCGGCCAAAGCTGCGCCGCGATCTCCCGCTAGCGGGATGAAGCATTTTCGGAGGACGATCCGCGCATCGGGTTGCGTAGCGGTGCCTACGGGACCCGATGCGCGGGGAAGTCATCCGGAAAGAAGGCAAGCAGATCGGGTGGTATTGAGTGCCTAAATGGTATTATGCCCGCACGGAAGGACTAGTACGAAAGCACGGCCAACCGCCGGACTCACAGGCAACCCGTCCTGCCTCCGTCCACCGGCAGGTTGATGCCGTTGATGTACGCACCCGACGGACCCGCAAGAAAGCAAATGGCGTTGGCCACCTCCTCCGGTTCCGCAAAGCGCCGCAGGGGGATCTCCGCGAGCATTTCACTGACGGCTTCCGCCTCGGTGCCACCGGTCTTCTTCGCCTTGTTGGCGATGATCGCCTGCAAGCGGCCCGTGGCCGTGGCGCCCGGCAGCACGTTGTTGACGGTGATGTTGAACGGCCCCAGCTCAGTGGCCAAGGTCTTGCTCCACTGGGCCACGGCGCCGCGGATGGTGTTGCTCACCCCCAGGTTCGGCAGCGGCACCTTCACGCTGGTGCTGAT
>JAFEAI010000146.1 GCA_018266475.1 Bacteroidota bacterium | reverse complement strand
TGTCCCTTTCCCTCTTCGAGAAAATGCCCATTCAGCAAGCCTTTGCGCGAGATGCCAACACAACCGGAGACCTCGACCTCCGCAATCAGTTGGTATTGTTCGATTATTAACCGGACGCTACTAGCACCGCCTGTTGTTCCTTCGTGCAGATTCCTCCACGCTGCCCCCCACATGTGCCGTTTCCTTGCCTACCTCGGCGCCCCCATCAGCATGGGCGCGCTGCTGTACGACCCATCCGATTCGCTGATCAAGCAGAGCTACGCTGCGCGCGAGATAGAGGAGCCGCTGAACGGCGACGGCTTCGGCGTGGGCTGGTACCACCACGACCACAGCCCTGAACCGGCCTTGTTTACCAGTGTGATGCCCGCCTGGAACAACCGGAACCTGCGCTACCTGGCGCCCAAGGTGCGCACCCACTGCATGGCCGCGCACGTGCGCGCCGCCAGCGTGGGCGACGTGGCCGAGGCCAACTGCCACCCGTTCCACTGCGCGGACCGCCTGCTGATGCACAACGGGGGGGTGGAACAGTTCCACAAAATGAAACGCGACCTGTGCAACCGCCTCAGCGACACCATGTACGCCTGGGTGAAGGGACAAACGGACAGCGAGCACCTCTTTGCCCTGATGCTGGACCACCTGAAGCCCGCCAAGCCTTCACCCCACCAGGTGGCCGATGCCTTTGAGGCCATGATCGCCGACCTGAAGGAGCTGATGGCCAAGCACGCCATCACCGAACCCGCCTACCTGAACATGGTGTACACCGATGGCCGCATTGCCGTGGGCCTGCGCCACACCACCGATGGAAGCGATCCGCTCACCATGTACTACAGCGAAGGGAAAAAGTACGTTTGCACCGACAACGTTTGCCACATGGTGCCCGGCCGCCCCAAGAGCGAACATGCCGTCCTGATCGTCTCCGAAAAGCTCACCGACGTGGCCGGCGATTTCACAGAGGTGCCCCCGCAGCACTTTGTGCTGGTGGACCAGGACCTTACGGTAAGCCTGCGGGCGGTGAAGTGAAGGCGCATGATGCGCTTGGCCTACCCGAAAGCTCTTTCCCATCCGTGTCCATCCGTGTTTATCCGTGGTTCAAACCAGTACGCATGCGCCGCAAGGCGCATGGCGCGCACAAGACCCGATAACCCCGGGGCGGAAAACACCCCGGTTGCCTCGGCGGCCTTAACTTTGGAACAATTCCAAGGGCGGTGCCTCCGTTGAAGCACCGCCTTCGCCCCGCTACATGCGCACGGACTATGACCTGCTGATCCACAAGCTGGACGGCTTCATCCGCAAGTACTACAAGGACCGCCTGATCCGTGGCGCCCTGTACAGCACCGGCCTGCTCGTGCTCTTCTTCCTGGCCGCCTCCATCGGCGAGTACTTCGGGCGCTTCGGCACCACCGTGCGCACCGCCCTCTTCTGGGCCCTGGCCCTGCTTTGCGCCACCGTGCTCGTGCGCTTGGTGGTCATTCCCCTGGTGAAGCTCTTCCGCCTGGGCCCGGTGATCGGCCATGAACAGGCCGCCGCCATTGTGGGCAGCCACTTCCCCCAGGTGAAGGACAAGCTGCTGAACACCCTGCAGCTGCGGGAGCAGGCCGCCAGCAACCCCGGCCAGCAGCAGCTTATAGAGGCCAGCATCGCCCAGCGCAGCCGCGAGCTTGGCCCCGTGCCATTCGCACAGGCCATAGACCTGCGCCGCAACCGCCGCTACCTGCGCTATGCCCTGCCCCCGCTGGGCGTGCTGCTGGTGCTGCTGCTGGCCGCCCCCAGCACCATTACCGCACCCACAAGGCGCCTGCTCGCGCACGGCACCGAGTTCCTGCCGCAAGCGCCCTTCTCCTTCACCGTGCTCAACAAGGACCTCACCGTGCCCGAGAACGAGGACTTCGACCTGCAGGTGGAAATGCGCGGGAACGAACTGCCCCAGCAGGTCTTTCTGGAACTGAACGGCCAGCGCATCCCCTTGGTACACCAGGAGGCTGCCCGCTTCACCCACCGCTTCCGAAACGTGCAGCAGCCCGTGGATTTCCGCCTTAGCGCCGACGGCTTCCGCAGCCAGCCCCTCCACTTGGCCACCGAGGCCAACCCCGCCCTGCTCGGCCTTACCGTCGCCCTGGATTTCCCCCCCTACCTCGGCCTGAAAAACACCGTGACCAACAACACCGGCGACCTCACCGTCCCTGCCGGCACCCGCATCACCTGGATGGCCGACACCCGCAGCGCCGACCGCCTCGCCATCACCTTTGACGACACCACCTTCGCCCTGCTCCCCGCACAGCCCGGCGCACAGCGGTTCACCGCCAGCCGCCGCTTCCTGCGCAGCTCCGCCTACACCATCACCCCCGCCCACGGGGCCCTCGCCGCGCAGGACCCCGCCCAGTACCGCGTGGACGTGGTACCCGACCTGTACCCCACCATCGCCGTGGAGGAAAAACCCGACAGCACCGCCCCCAGGCTGCTCTACTTCAAGGGCGACATCGGCGACGACCACGGCTTCAAGCGCCTGGCCTTCCACTACCGGTTTACCGCAGGGGGCGACAGCATTCCGCAGCCCTTGCGCGACAAAGCCACCGACATCCCCCTGCAGCCCGGCACCACCCGCCAAACCTTCTTCTTCGCCCAAGACCTCGGCAAGCTGCAGCTCCTGCCAGGGGATAAGCTCGAGTACTGGTTCGAAGTATGGGACAACGATGCCGTGAACGGCAGCAAGAGCGCACGCAGCACCGTCCGCACCTTTGAAGCACCCTCCCTGAAGGAACTCGCCCAACAACAGGACCGCCAGGGGGAGGCCATCAAGGACGACCTCCGCGAAAGCATCAAACAGGCCCAGGACCTGCAGCGCGACCTGGACAAGATGCGCCGCGACATGCAGGACAAAAAAGAACTCAACTGGCAGGACAAGCAGCACATGCAAAACCTGCTGGACCGCCAAAAACAGCTCCAGCAGCGCGTGGAAAAGGCCACCGACCAGCTCAAGCGCACCCAGCAGGAACAACAGAGCTACAAGGAAACCGACCAGCGCATCCTCCAAAAACAGGAACAGGTGCAGCAGCTCTTCGAGAACGTCCTCAGCGAGCAGATGAAGGACCTCTACCGCCAAGTGCAGGAGATGCTGGAGAAAATAGACAAGGAACAGCTGCAGGAGAAAATGCAGGACATGAAGCTCAGCCAGGAGGACATGGAAAAAGAGCTGGACCGCGCCCTGGAGCAGTTCAAGCAGATGGAGGTGGAGCAAAAGGCGCAGGACATCGCCGACCAGCTGGACAAGCTTGCCGAAAAACAGCAGCAGCTCAGCGAACAGACCAAGGACGGGAAAAGCGACCAGGAGGACCTGAAGAAGCAGCAGGACGAGCTCAACAAGGAGTTCAAGGACGTGCAGGACCAGCTGGATTCCCTCGAAAAGAAAAACCAGGCCCTGGAACGCCCCATGGACCTGCCTAAAACCGGTGAACAGGAGAAAAACATCCAGCAACAGCAGCAGAACAGCAGCGAGCAACTGGACAAGAAACAGAACAACAAGGCCAGCCAAAGCCAGCAGAAGGCCGGCGAGCAAATGCAGCAACTGGCCATGGACATGCGCAGCGGCATGCAGCAGGGCCAGCAGGAACAGCATGAGGAGGACATGGACGCCCTGCGCCAGCTCCTGGAAAACATCCTGCAGCTCAGCTTCGACCAGGAGGCCAATATGAACGCCCTTAATGCCACCGCCGTGCGCGATCCCCGCTTGGTGGACATCGGGCGCCAGCAGAAAAAACTGCGCGACGATTCCCGCATCGTTGAGGATTCCCTCTTCGCCCTCAGCAAGCGCGTGCCGCAATTGCAGGCCCTGGTGAACCGCGAAATGAACCTGGTGAACGAAAACATGGACCAGGCCCTGGGCCACCTGGCCGAAGCCCGCGCAAACCCCTCCGAACGCCCCCGTGCCGCCGACAACCAGCAGCGCGCCATGACCTCCCTGAACAACCTGGCCCTGATGCTGGACGAGGCCCTGCAGCAAATGCAGCAGCAGGCCAGCGCCATGCCCGGCAAGGGCAGCTGCAACAAGCCCGGGGGCGCCGGCAGCAGCAGCGGCGACAGCAAGAAGATGCAGAAGATCCGCAGCCAGCAACAGGCCCTATCAAAGCAGCTGGAGGAAATGAAAAAGGCCATGGAGCAAGGCAAGAAGCCCGGCGAAAAGCCCGGCCAGCAGAACCCCGGCGGCACCGGCCCGGGCATGAGCCGGCAGCTGGCCCAACTGGCCGCACAGCAGGCCGCCCTCCGCCAGGAAATGCAGCGCATCGCACAGGAAATGAACAAGGACGGGTCCGGCGCCGGAAACGGCCTCCAAAAGCTCGCCGAGCAAATGGAGCAGAACGAAAAGGACATCGTCAACAAAAACCTCACCCCCGAATCCATCCGCCGCCAGCAGGATATAATGACCCGCCTGCTGGAGGCCGAAAAGGCCGAGCGCGAACGCGAACTGGACCCCAAGCGCGAAAGCACCTCCGGCAAGGACCGCGACCACCCGGACCCCGCACGATTCTTCAACTACCAGCGCGACAAAATGCGCGAGGCCGAACTCCTCCGCACCGTGCCGCCAGGCCTCAAACCGTACTACAAGGCCCGGGTAGATCAGTATTTCGATACTTTTGACCGACCCTGACAACCAACCATGGGAGCACTTACCGAGGACGTCAACTTCACCCAACGCATCGAGTTTCCCGCCCGTGCGGAAAACATTTCCCTGGCCGAGAAGCTGATCGACGAGGCCTGCGCGCGCGTTAACGTGCCCGAATCACAGTACGGCAACATCCTCATCGCCCTCACCGAGGCGGTGAACAACGCCATCCACCACGGAAATGCACTGGACCCCGCCAAGCGCGTGCAGCTCGCCTACGCCGTGGCCGACGGAAAGGTCACCTTCTTCGTGAGCGACGAAGGGCCCGGCTTCGATTTCCAGCACCTGCCCGACCCCACCGACCCCCAGAACATCGAAAAACCGCATGGCCGCGGCGTGTTCCTCATGCGTGCCCTCTCCGACGGCGTGGCCTTCAGCGACAATGGCGCCTCGGTGGCCATCTCCTTCAACCTGAAGCCCGCCACGGAATAACCCATGGCCCAAAACGGCATCATCACGTTCAAGGCCCTGGACGTTCCCGATGCCTTCCGCCAACGCGCCAAGCTGCGGAAGTGGATCCACGCCGTGGTGGCCGACCATGGCCATTCCGTGGGCGAGCTCTCCTTCGTGCTGATGGCCGACAAGGAACTGCTGCCCTACAACCAGCGCTACCTCGGCCACGACGAGTACACCGACGTCATCACCTTCGACCTCCAGACCGGAAACGGCATCTCCGGCGACATCCTCATCAGCTACGACCGCGTGCGTGAAAATGCACGCACCTTCGGCGCCTCCGCCGCCCATGAGCTGCACCGCGTGATGGTACACGGCCTGCTGCACCTGCTGGGCCATGGCGACAAGAGCACCGCCAAGCGCAAGGCCATGCGCGACCAGGAGGACAAGTACCTTGCCCGCCTGGGCTGACCGCCTTCCGGGGCACCCCGCACCGCCGCCGCCCGCACACCCGCTGCGGCCGCCGCCGCCATGGCAGGTACACGGGAAACAAATTTGTGCAAAAGTGTTTCCCGTGTTCCCCGCACCCCTAATTTCGCGCCCCCCAACCCCATGCCTGCACGCAAGGACAAGCCCCTGGACGAGCGCGGAGCCCG
>JAFEAI010000145.1 GCA_018266475.1 Bacteroidota bacterium | reverse complement strand
GGGCCTTCAGCCCTGGCGATCGCGCATTTGGTATCCCGGCCCTACGCTCACGCGTAGGGCCGGGATAATGCCGGGCCTTTGGCCCTAGTGGCAGCCTGCCCCTGCTCCGGAGTCTCTTCCGTGTTATCCGGGGTGGCGGTGCAAGCCCCCGCGTAAGGAAAGGGATCAAGAGGCGATGACCCTGCGAGGCCGCCGGCGCCTTTGGCGGTTCGTGCATAGCTTCGGCGCATGGCTTTGGCGTTGCGCAGCAAGCTTCCGTACGTGGGCACCACCATCTTCACGGTGATGGGCAAGCTGGCCCAGGAGCATGGCGCCATCAACCTGGGCCAGGGTTTTCCCGATTTTCCGGTGGACGGAAAGCTGATCGCCCTGGTGGACCAGGCGATGCAGGCCGGGCACAACCAGTATGCGCCCATGGCCGGATTGCCCGCGCTGCGCGAGGCGATCGCCGCCAAGGTGCAGCGGCTGTACGGGTTCGGCTATGACCCCGATGCGGAAGTGACCGTAACGGCGGGCGGCACACAGGCCATCTTCACGGCGCTGGCGGCCGTGGTGCATCCGGGGGATGAAGTGGTCATCGTGGACCCCGCGTACGATTGCTACGCACCAGCGGTGGAGCTCTTCGGCGGAAAGCCCGTGCACGTGCCCTTGGGCAGCGACATGAAGTTTGATGCTGAGGCGGTGGGGAATGCCATCACCCCGCGCACGCGGCTGCTGATGGTAAATACGCCGCACAACCCGGCAGGTACCATCCTGCGCGATGCCGACATGCACGCCATCGCCGCCCTGTTGCGCGGCACCGGCATCCTGCTCCTGAGCGATGAGGTGTACGAGCACCTGGTGTACGACGGGGAGGCCCACGCATCCGCCATCCGCCATCCCGAACTGCGCGGGCGCGCCTTCATCATCTTCAGCTTCGGCAAAGTGTTTCACGCCACCGGCTGGAAGACCGGGTACGCCCTGGCTCCCAAGGAGCTGATGGGCGAATTCCGCAAGGTACACCAGTACAACGTGTTCAGCGTACACACGCCCGTGCAGCATGCGCTGGCAGCCTATCTGCAAGATCCCGCCCACTACGAAAGCGTGCCGGCCTTTTACCAGGCCAAGCGCGACCGCTTCGCGAAAGGCCTGGCGGGATCGCGCTTCAAGCTGCTGCCGTGCGAGGGCTCGTACTTCCAAACGGCGGACTACGGTGCGATCAGTACCGCGGACGACCTGGCCTTCGCCACCCGCCTCACGCGCGAGCACGGCGTGGCCGCCATCCCGCTGTCGCCCTTCTACAAGCAACCGCCGGCCGGGCAACGCCTCCTGCGCTTCTGTTTCGCCAAGCAGGACAGCACCCTGGACGCCGCCATCGAAAAGCTATGCAAGATCTGAGGGTTACGCTCATGCAGGCCATGCTCCACTGGGAGGATGCCGCCGCCAACCGGGCCGCATTCGCCGAAAAACTTGCCGGGCTGAAGGGCCGCACCGACCTGGTGGTGCTCCCGGAAATGTTCACCACCGGCTTTACCATGAACACGGCACTGGCGGAGCCCATGGACGGGGAGACCGTGCGGTGGATGAAAGCGCAGGCCGCCGCCACGGACGCCGCACTGTACGGCAGCGTAATCATTGCCGACGGGGGCAACACGTTCAACCGCGGGATCTTTGCAACACCGGACGGCCAGGTAATGCATTATGACAAGCGGCACCTGTTCCGCTTTGCGCACGAAACCGACCACTTTACGGCAGGCGCCAAGCGCGTGGTGGCGGAATGGCGCGGATGGCGCCTGCTGCTGCAGATCTGCTTCGACCTGCGCTTCCCCGTGTTCGCGCGCAACCGCGGCGACTATGATGCCGCGCTGTACGTGGCGTGCTGGCCCGAGGCGCGCCGCTTTCCGTGGAGCCGGTTGCTGGTCGCGCGCGCCATCGAGAACCAATGCTACGTGGCGGGCGTGAACCGGGTGGGCATGGACGGCAAGGGCCTGCACTATACCGGCGACAGCGTGGCGATAGATCCCAAGGGGCAGGCCCTGGCAGCCTGCGAACCGGGCCAGGACCACATGGCCCACGCCACCTTCGATGCAGCGGCCTTGGCGGATTTCCGCGCCAAATTCCCCGTGGGGGCGGAGGCCGACAACTTCACGCTGGCGGATTGACCCCCGTGGTGCCCGCCAGGATCGACAAGGCCGCCCACCGCCCCATGGCGAAGCAGCCTTGCAGCAGGAAGCCGCCGGTGGGCGCATCCCAATCCACCATTTCGCCGATGGTGAACAGGTGCGGGTATTGCTTCAGGGAGAAGTCCGCCTGCAGGGCCTCCACCGGGATGCCGCCCACAGTGCTGATGGCCTCCCCCAAGGGCCGCAAGCCCGCTACGGGCAGCCGCAGGTCCTTGACGCATTCGGCGAACCGCGCCGGGGACGCAAGTACATCCTTCGGCGTAAAGGCCTTCACCAGTGCGCGCTGCGCGCGATTCAGCCCCACGGCTTCACCGTAGTGTCTGGCGGCCTTTTGGCCGATCCGCTCCACGAGCCGCTCCACCGTGCTGTCCGGCTTCAGGTCCATGTGCAGCGCCGTTGCCCCTGCACGCAGCGCGGGCACCACCGGGTAGATGGCGTTGCCCTCCAACCCGTGCCGCGTGATGGTGGCCTCGCCCCAGGCGCTTTTCGCGCCGGCCGTGATCCGTACGTTCTTCAAGGGTTTCCCTTCATGCGCCCCGATGAACGCAGAAGGCCAACCGACCTCCACGCCGCAGTTGGACGCCCGGAACGGGACGCACCGGATGCCCGCCTGCATGAACAGTGCGGGCCAGATGCCCGTGGAACCCGTGATGGGCCAGGAAGCACCCCCCAGAGCAAAGATCACGCGGTCCACTTCCGGAGTGAACGCGCCGTCGCTGTTCTCCATCACCACCCGCCCTTGCCCGCCAAGGCCGGTGAAGGCATGCCCGGTGCGGATGGACACCCCGTGCAGCAGCAATCGCTTCCGCACCCCTTCCAGCACGTCAATGGGCTTTATGCCCTTCACCGGAAACACGCGGCCGCTGGTGCCGATGAAGGTATCCACGCCCCTTTCGGCAAGCCACGTGCGCAGCTCCCGTGGCCCGAAGGCCCGCAGCGCGCCATCCAGGAAACCGGGCGGTGAATAATGCCGCAGGAGCGCCTCGCCTTCGGCCTGGTTGGTCAGGTTGAAGCCGCCCTGCCCCGCCACCAGGAATTTGCGGCCAACGTGCCTGCCGTGCTCATACAGGCACACCTCGGCATGGCCGGCCAAGGTGTCGGCCGCCATCAGGCCGGCCGGGCCGCCGCCGATCACCGCTATGCGCAACCGTGGTGCCATGGTGCAAAGGAGGTGAACGGTCGCAACATGATCGATACCTTGATAGTGGGCCGGCACGAAAAAATTGACGGTTCGGCCTTTGGAAGTTTCCTCGATGACCTGGCGAGGGACTTCGACCCCGCTCAGCCCAATGTCTGTAATTCTTCGGCAGATAGCCGTCAACTATTCAAGGCCTGCTCAACAATACCGGCCCAACGCATTGCCGGCCGTGGGCCGGGCAGCAGCGGCACCCCGCAATAGCCACGCATGGGCGTGAAAAAGCCCCGGCTTTGTTGCCGAGGCTGATCCACTTGCCGGTTTTGAGCCCCTTCAAGAGGGAAGCGCACCCGTATGCTCAACGGTAGCCGTTGATGTAAGCGTTGGCGATCAGTTCGCTTTCCCTTACCAGGCCCTGCACGATCTCCCGGATCAGCTCGTCGAGCTGATGGTCGGAATAGCGCTGCAGGTCGTTGTACACATGCGACTTGCGCTTGCTGCTCTTGATGAAGGCTATTTTGTCCTTCTTCGTCATGGGCCGTTCAACGGCAGTGCCGTGCAAAAGGATCCATGCGGACGAAAATTTCTTTTCGCCCCGGTTGTGCCTAAAGCGCAACGCCTATTGCCAGACCGGCCCTGCGGCCCCTGCTGGCGGTGCCTGCGGGGCGCTCGCGCAGCATGAGCAGCAGGTGCAAGGCGCGCAGGTAGTGCCTTACATCGCCCACCAGCATCAGGCGGCAGGCTGTTTCCTGGAGATTTCGCGAGCGGTCAACAGCGGGTTTCATGGGGATGGTGTTGAATGGTGCCTCCTGCATATGGCCAATGGCATGCCAAACTCCACGGGCCGCATCCGGCGCGGCCTGCGCGAGGTGCTGGCGGTGGTGTGCCCATGCGGGCGCGCACTTGGTGCGGGGCGCCCTTCGGCTTCGCCCAGGGTGCGGGGCGCGAAGGTGCGCGGATCACCGCGACATGCTCCCTTCCGCCATGGCCGTGGCCCGGAACATGGCGGAAGCCCTATTTTCGCAGCCGATGCATGGCCGCCCCTACCTTGTTGGAGTGGCCGGAGGCAGCGGATCGGGGAAGACCACCCTGGTACGCGCGCTCCGCAACATGCTCCCACCCGGGAGCACCTGCATCGTATCCCAGGACGATTACTACCTGCCGATGGACAAGCAGGTAGCGGACAGCAACGGGCATGTGAACTTCGACCTGCCCGGGGCGCTGGACCTGGACCTGCTGGCCGACGACCTGCGCTGCTTGGCCAGTGGCGAGACCATCTACCGGAAGGAATATGCCTTCGAGCAGCCCGGGGTGCAGGAGCGCTGGATGGAGGTGCGGCCGGCGCCGGTGATCCTGGTGGAAGGGCTTTTCCTGCTTGGGCACGAGGTGTTGCGCGGGCTGTTCGACCTGAAGGTGTTCGTGGAGGCCAGCGAGGCGGTGCAGCTGGAGCGCCGCATCCGGCGGGACGCCCGTGAACGCAGCTACAACCGCGAGCAGGTGCTGTACAAGTGGGAGCACCATGTGATGCCGGCCTACCGCGCGCATTTGTGGCCGTACCGCCACCTGTGCGACCTGCACGTGATGAACGAGACGCAGCACGACAGGGCCCTTTCGGTGCTTGGCGACCACCTGATGCGGCAGGCCGGGGTGGCGGAGATGGCCGGGCAGCCGGCCTGAACCTCGGGAAAGCCCGCTTCAATCCGTGTACAAGCTGTTCTGCCGGATGTAGGCCAGCACCTTGGGGTCCAGCAGCCCGTCCATGGGCTTCCAGTTCCTTAGGCGCACGCGGATGCCCGTGGAGGACAACGGCGTTTGGGGCGCATCGGGCAGCAGGGTGACTGAAGGGTGGTACAAGAGCTCGGCCTGTGCAAGGTGCTCCTCCATGCCGGGCCTGGGGTACACGAACACCCGGGTGCCGGTTAACATCGCGGAGACATCCTTCCAGCGGTGAAGCACGGCCAGGTTGTCGCTGCCGATGATGAGGGAGAACTCGTGCTGCGGCCAGCGCTCGCGCATGAAGGCCAAGGTATCCGCCGTATAGTTGGGCTTTGGCATGTCCAGTTCCAGCCCGCTGGCGCTGATGCCTTCCAGGCCCTGCACGGCCAAGCGGGCCATGGCCAGGCGGTGCTGCTCGGGGCTGAGCTTGCGGTCCTGCTTGAACGGGTTTTGCGGGGTTACCACCAGCCACACCTGGTCCAGCGCGGCATGCGCCTTCACGTACGTGGCCAGCTGCACATGCCCCAGGTGGGGCGGGTCGAAGGATCCGAACAGGCAACCGATCTTCATGGGTTCAGGAAAGCTTGCACCATCTCGTAGGCCTCTTGGCAGGCGCGGTCCATGTCATCGTTCAGCAGCACGCGGTCGTAGCGCCCGCTGTAGGTGATCTCGTGCGCGGCCTTGTCCATGCGCGTGCGCAGCGTTTCCGGCGTTTCGGTGCCGCGCAGCAGCAGGCGCTGCTCCAAGGCTGCAATGGTGGGCGGGGACACGAAGATGGAGAGGGCGGCCTGGCCGAAGATCTCCTTCAACCGCAATCCGCCCACCACGTCCACATCAAAAATGGGGTGCCCCCCCTGGCGCCAAATGCGTTCCACCTCGCTGCGCAGCGTGCCATAGAAGCGGCCAGGGTAAACCTCCTCCCACTCCACGAAGGCATCGGCGGCTATCCGGGCGCGGAACTCATCGGCCGTGATGAAGAAATAGTCCTGGCCGTCCTGCTCGTGGGCGCGCTTGGGCCTGCTGGTGGCGCTTACGGAAAAGGCCAGGCCCAGGCCACGGCCCAGCAAGTGGTGTACAATGGTGGTTTTGCCCGCACCCGACGGGGCGGATACGATGATGCATTTGCCGGTGGGTGCAGCCGCCATGGTCAAAGCACGTTCAGCACCTGTTCCTTGATCTTTTCCAGCTCATCCTTCATCAGCACCACGAGCTTCTGCATGGCGGCATCATTGCTCTTTGACCCCAAGGTGTTGATCTCCCGGCCCATTTCCTGGGCGATGAAGCCGAGCTTGCGGCCCTGGCCCTCCTCGCCGGCCATGGTCTCCAGGAAGTAGCCGCAGTGCGTGGCCAGGCGCAGCTTCTCTTCGGTAATGTCCAACTTTTCCAGGTAGAACACCAATTCCTGCTCAAACCGGTCATGGTCCACCTTGGCCTGCAACTCCTCCAAACGCGCCAGGATGCGGGCGCGCGTACGTTCAATGCGGCCTCCATCAAGGGCACCCGCCTGGCTGAGCAGCGCCGTGATGTTGGCGGTGCGCTCCCCCAGCTCGGCCTTCAGCTTGGCGCCTTCAGCAAGGCGGAAGGCGTCGAAGTTCTTCCAGGCCTGGTCCATCAAGGCCATGGTGGCGGGCCATTCGGCGGGATCCAGCTCCTCCCTGGCGGTGGTCATCACCTCGGGCATGCGGAGCACCAGGCCCAGCAGGTCGGTGGCGGCATCGGGCGCCACGGTGCCCGCCACGGCGCGCAACTCGTTGTAATAGGCCTGCACCAGGTCCGCATTGAAGGTGGTGCGTTTCTGCCCTTGCACGCCATCAAAGGCCGCCGTCAGTTCGGCCTTGCCGCGCACCACGCGCCCGGCGGCCCACTGGCGCAGGTCAGCTTCTTTCTCGCGCCACTGGCCGGGCAGTTTCACCCCCAGGTCCAGCTGCTTGCTGTTGAGCGACCGTATTTCCACCGTCACTTTTCTTCCGCCTACGCGGCCTTCGGCCCGGCCAAAGCCGGTCATGGACCTTAACATGGGCCGCAAATGTAGCCGCGTGGCCGTTGGTTCACGGCCTGTCCGCCGCAGGCTCCCTGCGGCCGGTGAGCCACACGCCGGCGAAGATGAACGCGGCGGCGAGGAGCTGCACCCGGTCCATGCCCAAGCTGGCGGGGGCCACCACCCATGCGGTGGCGGCGGCCAGCACGGGCTGCAGGTAGATGAAGGCGCCGGCCACGCCGGGCTCCACCACGCGCAGCGCCCATGTATTGAGCAGATAGGCCACGAAGGTCACCATCACCACCACAAAGGCGAAGCTCCACGCCTGTGCGGCGGTAAGTCCGGCCCGGTCCACGGCGAGGAACTCCTGCAAGCCCGCAGGCACCACCACGACGCTGCCGACCAAAAAGCACCAGGCCATCACGGTAACGGCGGAATACTTCCGCATCAGCGGCTTCACCATCACCAGGAACACCGCGTAGGAGCTGGCATTGATGAAGATGAAGAGGTCGCCAAGCAGCGAAGCGCCGCCACCCGCCTGGCTTCCGGAGAAGATGATCAGCAGGGCGCCCGCCGCGCCCAGCAGCACGCCGGCCATCTTGGCGCGCGTAATGCGCTCGCCGATGAGCAGCCCGCTGAGCACCAGCACCAGGATGGGCGTGGCCACCATGATGATGCTGGCATGCACCGGCGAGGTGCGCATCAGGCCATGGAAGAACATCAGCTGGTTGACGGCCACGCCGGACAGGCCGCACAGCACCAGGCGCTTGGCATCGG
>JAFEAI010000144.1 GCA_018266475.1 Bacteroidota bacterium | reverse complement strand
TTTGATTGAGCGGGTGGTCTTACTGGATAAGTTACGGGAGACCCGGGCGTTGATTGGCTTTCAGCGGATTGATGTGCAAGCGCAGCACCAGCTCGACCCGGGCGTACTGAAACAAATGATGACAGGTAACGAGAATGCCGACTGGCTTCCCGCGCATATTGTGCGCGGTGAGGGCATATTCATCAAGTTCAATGACAACCTTTTGAACGAGTGGGAAGGTCGTCCGGGTGCTACAGAACATTTTGGCAGGTTCAATGGTCGGGTAGCCGCACTAGACCCTCGCTATCAGGATGGGGGTCTGAATGCGCGCTTCATCATGTTGCACACATTGGCCCATCTGCTTATCCGCAGGCTCACATACAACTGTGGGTACGGTTCTTCCAGCCTCCGTGAGCGAATATATTGCCACAACGCGAATCCTCAAAACCCGATGAATGCCATAGTGATCTACACGGCTTCGGGCGATTCGGAAGGCTCCTTGGGCGGCTTGGTGAAACAAGGGGAACCAGGCTTCCTTGAACGGATATTCCGTGAGGCACTCTACGAAGCAGAGTGGTGCTCAGCCGATCCCGTTTGCGCCGACCTGAGCCACGAAGGTGGGCAGGGGCCAAATTCGGTGAACGGCGCCGCATGCCATAACTGTGCACTTCTGCCGGAAACTAGTTGTGAATCGTTCAACAAATACTTGGACCGGAAGTTCGTACTTGATCCTGAAGGCCAGGTACCCTCACTGTTCAGCCTGCGCGTCTAACCCCCACTGTTGCGAACAACTCTCAAAGCACAATATACCGACACTTATCTCTTCGGAGAGCCCCACTTGGAAAGTCATCTCCATCGTGCCCATGAAGGACAGTACCGATGCGGGGGAACAAATCGTGTAGGAGGTCTACAACCCTTCCCCCAACACCCATCACTACACTGCTAGTCAGTAACTCAGCACTACGCTCTCCCCGCCCAACAAACCTTCGCATCTTGCACCCATGTCCCAACGCGGAAAGTTCAAGCGCTACCTGCTCATACTGGAGCGGCTGGCCACGCAGCCGAGCCTGGAGCAATTGCGGGATCGCCTGCACGAGCATGGGCACGCGGTAAGCGCGCGCACCTTGCAGCGCGACCTGGAGGAACTGCGCGATGAGTTCGGCGTGGAGGCCGGGTACGACCGGGCAGGAAATTGCTACCGGGTCACCGCGGGCCTTGATAGCGTCTCCATGCTCATGAACCTGCTGGAGCGGGCCCAGCTGCTGGAGCTGGTGCGCGATGGCGGAAAGCCCAAGGCCGGCGCCCATGAATGCCTCCGTTTCGAGGAGCTGGGGCGGCTGCGGGGGATCCAGCACATGGAGCCTTTGCTGCGGGCCGTGCGCGAGCGGCGGGAGGCGAAAGTGGACTACCACAAGTTCGGGACGGAAAAGGCAAAGCCCATCCGCATCCGTCCCCACATGCTGAAGGAGTTCCGCGGGCGCTGGTACATCATCGGCCCCGCTAGCGACTACGACCATCCCATCGCCTTGGGGCTGGACCGCATCGAAGGGGTGCAAGTGCTGGCCGCACGCTTCAAGCGCGATGAGGGGAAGGTGGTGAAATTGTATGACAACGCCATCGGCGTGGACACCAGTCCCGGCACGGCGGAGCGGATCCTACTGCGCTTCACCACCGCACAGGCACCGTACGTAAAGGCCCTGCCGCTCCATCCCAGCCAGCTGCTGGAGCAGGAGGATGCCAACGGGTTGACCATCTCCCTGTTCGTAATGCCCAACTATGAGCTGCGCCAGGTCCTGCTCGGGCTGGGTGGTTCGGTAAAGGTGTTGGAGCCGGTCCACTTGGCCGAGGCCATCCGCGAGGCGCACCAGAAGGCCGCCACCCAGTACAAATAATACCAATGGGACATTCAGATCAGTCCAAAGGACGATCCGAATGTCCACAGTGGTGCATGCCGTGTGTACAAGCAGTGGCCGGACAAGGTGATGCCAATGTGCCTTCCGGCAGCGGCGGAAGGCCATAGTGGCACATGCCGTTCGAGCAAATGGCCGGAACGGTGCAAAGCCGAAATCGGACCATATTGCTTGTTACAACGGCATAACCGAGCTGGCAAGCCCAACGACATGTTTTGGCGTGGTGGTTTCCAAACCTTTGTGCATGACGAAAAACCCCTTCCCCAGCTCTCTTTCCGAACGCAGTCAGCGCATCTGCGGGCTGCATGAGCGACTACGCGCCACTCATTTCGGCATCGATACCGAGATCCAGCAGGTGCTGGACGCATTCGTGCCCTGGTACCAGTTTGCCGAAGCGCAGGACCGCCCGCGCACCATCGGGCTTTGGGGCATGACCGGCACCGGCAAGAGCAGCTTGGTGCGCGAACTGGTGAAGGAGGCCGGCCTGGAGCAACGCACCTTCTGGCTGGATGCCGGCGAATGCCGGGACAAATACTGGTTGGACAAGTTCTTCGACCAGTTGGAGGAAGAGCTGGACGGCCAACCCTTCGTTGTGGTAGTGGATGAATTCCAGCATGCCCGCACAATTGACCAGGTAGCAAGGGAGCTCAGCGAACCCGGCATGCTGCGCCGCTTTTGGGAACTGCTGGACGCGGGCCGGGTGGTGGTGTGGCCCGATGGCTGGAGGTCCAACACGCTGGATCGCTTCTACGGGCGCCTGAAGGGGAAGGTGGAAAACGGCATGGTGGTGCATAAAGGCAAGATCGTGAAGGAGGCCCGCTGGACCATGGATACGGAAGACATGGACATGGACCTGGACCTGGGTCCGTACGTTAAAGGGGCGCTGAGGGCGGCGAAAGTGCGCGAACCGAATTGGGTCATTCCGGAGCACCTGTGGGATGATGTGCAAGAAGCACATATCGGCACCAGGCCCACGCAGGACATGTTCATGGAAAAAATGGCCACGTTGGACGGGCCGGGAGCCCTGGCTTGGATCGAGGAACTCATGAGGGCCCGCTCGGTGCGCCGCGTGGTGGATGCCAGCAAGGCACTGATCATCGTGCTGGGCAACTTGGATGAATTGTACGTGACCGATAAGGAACCCATCGCCGAGCTGCACCCGGACGTGCTGCTGCACCGGCACCGCAACATCGGGAGGTCGGGCGTGCAGCAGGCGCTGCTCAAGCTCTTCCGGCTCGAACAGGTGGGCCGCATGGGCACCTCTCACGTGGTGTTCCCGCCCATCGGCCAAGCCACGATCAACCAGTTGGTGAAGCGTGAAGTGGACAAGCATCTGGAGAAGCTCACGGCATGCTGCGGGCACCCTGTGGAACTTGATGCTTCCCTGATGGAGCACCTCAGTGCCACCTCCGCGATCGCCGTGCTTGGCGCGCGCCCCGTGGTGCAGGCCGTACACCATGCCGTACCCCACTTGCTTTCCCAAGCACTGGCATCCGTTCCGCCCGGCTCCACCGGCTCCATCCGTTTGGCGGTGAAGGATGGCAGGCCCGTGGCCTGGATCGGCATCATCGCCAACCTCACCGAAGAGGTGGAGCTGTCGTGGCCGGTGGGATACCTGGAGAAGGACACGAGCTCCCGCGCCAAACGCGAGCGCATCGCCGCCCACGAGGCCGGCCACCTGCTGTGCGGCACACTGCTGGCCGGAAAGAAGCCCCTGCAGGCATGCGCAAGCACGCGGGACGCCGAAGTGGGTGGTTTTGTAGTGTGGGACCAGCAGCGCGAGGATGAACCCTTCCTGCGCAGCGACATCCTGCCCGAGCTGGCCTCATTGCTCGGCGGTTGGGCCGCGGAACGGATCCTTTACGGAGCCAATGGCGTTTCCGAGGGAAGCTCGAACGATCTGCGAAAGGCCACCGCCAAAGCCCTTTACTGGGCCAAGAAGACCGCCTTCGGCCCATCGCTAATGCAAACGGCGGAACATCCGTCGGCCAACGACATCGGGTTCCGGGGCGTGTTGGCTGAGGCGGAGGACAAGGCCAAGGAATGGATCGAAGCCTCCGAAAAACTTGCACTGGAGACGCTGGACAAGCACTCCACCCTCTTCCACAAGTGCAGGGAACTGCTCCTGGAGCATGGTTCGCTGGGCATGGGCCAATTGGCGGAGTTGTTCAGCCCTTCCGGCGCGGCGGTTGATGACGAAATAGCAGCGGTGGTACAGGACCTTGGACGCTTCGCGGAATAGCATTGGCCGCCGCTGCCACGGTGACCGCCCGGCACTGGTTCCCTCCTAGGATTACCACGTTCCGATGGCCCACTCGTTCAAACCTGTGTCCGTCGGCCACACGTCCACGCCCCACAGGTGTGCCGCTGCGCTCAGGTCAGGTTGAAGAGGTCCGGCCTATCCGGCTTTGCGCCTTCTAACCCCAGCAACCTCCGCTTCACCCCCACACCGCCCGCATAGCCCGTCATTTCCCCGTTGCTGCCGATGATCCGGTGGCATGGCACCATGATCGAGAGTGCATTCGCACCGTTCGCGGAAGCGACTGCACGGATCGCCGTGGGTTCCGCAACCTTCGCGGTCAGTTCAGCATAGCTCATCGTGGTGCCATAAGGAACCGCGAGCAGTGCCTTCCAAACCCGTTGCTGGAAGTCGGTGCCCACCATGCGCAAGGACAGATCGAAGGTGGTGCGTTCACCCGCAAAGTACGCGTTCAATTGCGCCTTTGCCTCCTCGATCACCAGCGAAGCACCTTCTGTGTACTCAGCCTGCAAGCCGCGCTGGATGCGCGCATCGATGGTGGTGCGCATGCGGCGGTAGCGCCAATCGCACAGGCACAGTTCGTTGTTGTACGAACCCAGCAGCAGCTCACCGAACGGCGTTCGCCAGGTGTGGACCACGACAGGTTCCATGGCGGGAAGGTAATCGTTGGGCCTTCGGCTCCGCTCAGGCCAATTGCATCGATTACAATGATCAAAAAAGAGAGTTAGGCCTGAGCGGAGCCGAAGGCCCCTCACAAATTCCGCACGGCCTCCCGCTCGCTCAGCGGCGAGAGTTTCCTGCTATGTACAAAGTCCAGCACCGCACCGGGGTCGGTCTTGCCGTATTCCCGCAACGCCCAGCCGATGGCCTTGCGGATGAAGAAGTCGGTGTGCGCCGCATGCCGGTCGATGTTCGCGAAGAGCAGCGTCTGGTCGGTGTCTTCCTTCCACCGGTTCTGGAACAAGATCGCCGTGCGGTTCAACCACAGGTTGCTGCTCTCCGACCAACGCGCATTCCATTCCTCGACCGCTGGCGGATGGTTCTTCAGCACCGCGCTCACAACATGCACGGCCAACGCATCCACCGTGTCCCACCAACTTTGGGTGGTGATCAGTTCCTCCAGCAAGGGCAGGTGGTCCGGCCTCAATTTCTTCGCATGCTTCACCAACAGGTCCACCGCCGCGTAGTGCAGTTCGCGTTCCGGCTGCGCAAAGGCGGAACGTGCGATGCCGGGCAGCTCCTCGATGGTCGGCATGCCGTGCAGTGCCAGATGGGCCTGCTGCAACGCCCGCCGCTCGGGTGCCTTGATGCCAAAGAAGGGGAACCGGTCCTTCATGTAGGCGCGCATGGCGGCGGCGTTGGCCGGGTTCGCGTGGTGCTTGAAAGCCGCATGCAGTGGGGACAGCCGGGAATGCATGGCGCAAAGATGCGCGGGGCCCATGTGCCTTGTGCCCGAGCCGCTCAATGGCGGCACGCTTCCTTCATGCCGCAGGTTCTTGCCCCGGGAGGTCACCATGCCGTGTACACCACCTTCCTATGCTCCGGCTTGCCGCCCTGGGGCAGGCGCTCCACGATGTAGGGTGCGCCGGCCATGCCCTGCATGTCCAGCAGAAAGGAGGTGGATCCGCGCGGCATGTGCCAGGTGCGCAGGAGCCGGCCATCCATGCCGACCACGTGCACTTCGGCATCTTCCGTGGCGGCGGTGCCCATGACCAGTTGCATCTGCCCGGCGCCGGGCAGCGGAACAACCACGAAGGTGGCCCCTTGGATGGCGGGTTCATGCACCCCCACGATGCAACCCGCCGGCAGGTCGAAGGCCTCCACCTGGTCGTTCACGGAAGCGGAACTTCCCTGGCTTGCACTAAAGCCCAGGCCGCGCCGTGCGAAGGCCTGCCAGATCGCGCAGGCATGCGCACCGCCGTAGTCCAGTTCATCGGCTTCCAGGATGGCATCGCGGCCGTCCACAAATCCCGGTGCGCAGGGCTGCAGCTTCATGCCGTCCATCACGATCCGCATGGCGATGTTGTTGCCGCCCGTGCCGTGGTACATGTCGGGGTCGAACCCGCCGCCATCCACCAGCGCCCAGGTGAGGTCCCAAAGCATGGTGGCCCACACGAAGCCCAGTGCATGGCTCTCCTGGAACGCCGTGGTGTTGGTGATGCCGTACGTAACGCCGTTCACCGCCATGTCCGTGGTGTACGGGAAGGGCCGCAAGCCACCTTCGTCCGCTTGTTGGCTAAGTACGTAGTTGGACATTCCACGGGGCGTTTCGGGCAGGTCGCCCGGGTGCATAGTGAGCGCCATGGCCATCCAATCGCTCCAACCCTCGCCCATCTGTTCATCGTTCCACAGGCAGTCCACGTTGTTGGCTCCGCCGGTCAGCCGGTTGGAGATGCCGTGGCCGTACTCATGCGCGATCACCGCGTTGTCGAAGTCGCCATCGCGGAGGCTTTCCAGGCCGGCGCCCTTCAAGGTGGCGTTCACGGGGCCGTTCTGCATGGCGCCCTTTATCACTTGCCCATTGGCCATGGACACCATCACAGCGGGTATGGTGATGCCTCCGGGATCGGTGCCGCCCATGGTGATCGGTGCGCCGGGCGCGTTGTTCACCACCACCACGGCCAAGGCGCCCAGGGTCTGCAGGGCCTGCACCTTGCTGATGAACGTGCATTGGCCGCGGTCCACCACCGCGATCTTGCCCGCGATGGCCGCACCATTGGTGATGTTGTCGCATCCGTCGGTTTCCGGCGCGTTGTCATCCTGCACCAAGGCCAGGTCCGCCGTGATCCCGGGCGAAGGCAGTTCCGGCCCGAAAGCCGCCGTTTCGATCGCGTAGGCCCCGGCAATGCCGGCAGGACTGTTCACGCGGAAGGTGTCGGCCTCGCTGGTACGCCAGAGGTACATCTGCATCACCGGGGAGGATCCGTCCTCGGGCGTGGCGAAGTTGGCGTTGTTCATGCCGCCGCCGTCCTGGGCCTGCGCATACACCTCATCGTTGCCTTGCCCTTCCCCGGTGTAGTTCATCGCCTGGAAATTGCCGCCCTGCTCATCGAACCCGTAGTGGTACCACACGTCGTGCAGCACGTTGCAGGTGTAAAAGAGGTTGGTGATGGCCGCATCCAGATAGGCCTCAGGGCCGTTGGCGGGCACGAAGGGGAAATCGAACTGCAGGCCGCTTCCGCCATCGGGGCTGTACCCCATTTCATCGGTGTTGGCGCGGTCTTCCGCCGCATACACGTTGTTGCCGCGCGTGATGGTGTATTCCGCGCCGACCACGCCGTCGGTGTCGTGCCAGCCGAAAGGGGATGCGGGCGCATCGGCAGGATTCGCCTTCCATTGGCGCGGGCCGTACAGCGGACTTTCCGTGGGCAGCGGGAAGATGCGGTACCCTGCGGCATCCCGTTCGCCACCTTGCGCTGATAGTGTTCTGCCGGGTTGCTGCTTGGCCAGTTCGGCCATGGCATTGTATCTCCGTGCGAACGATCCGGGGGGCAGGGCACAATGCACCACCCGGTCATCCAGCCGCAGCAGTGCGCCACTGTGCGCATCCACCGCAGCGCGCCACCAATGCTGGCCGCCCCTTTCGCGGACCACCAGCTCCCACGCCAAGGGGATGGCATGCTGGCCTTCCACCGGCTGGTACACCAATTTTGCGGGTATCGGATCGAGCGACATGCCGCATGTGCCAAGGAGCAGGTCTGTCGGGGACGTGCGTTTTTCCACCCGCACGTCCGCAACCGCAATGCCCATGTGGCGGCCAAGCAGGTGTACGGCTTCTTCCGCCCCCAGTTGCGGCGTGGCGGCCGCAACGCGCCCTGCCACATCGGCCTGCATGCGGTTGCCTGCGTACACCACCTGCCCGTTCTTCAGGGCGAAGTTGGCCACGGCGCCCGCAACGGGCAATCCGTTGGCCGTTTGGCGGATGTACAGGTACGTGATGCCCTGCTTGTCCGTACTGCGGCCGGTTACCGTCCATTCGGCGGCATCCTGCACGGTGATGCCCCAAGCGGTGCGGTGGGCCTGCAACCACAGGTTGACCGGCTCCTCCCCGCCCTGTGCCAGGCAGTTGGGGGAAAGCAGCGCGAAGGAACAGAGCGCGATGGTGCAAGGAAGGACAGGTCTCATGGGGTAATCGGGTTGGGGACGTCTATGCCCCGCAAGGTAGTCCGCGGGGAATCACCGGGCACGCAAGATTTCCCCGGCATTGGATTTCAACGCTTCACGCCCAGCGCGCGCACCACCCTGGCCGGTCTGCCATGGCCCAAGCAAAGCAGCCTCCTCCCCGGCGGCGGCATCCCTATCTATGCACGCTTGCTTGGCTATGCCGCCGCAAGGCAGGACAACCACATCCCCGCCCGCGCCTGCTTTGCATCCTGCTTTCCGTGCGTTGCGCCCCTTCAGCGGAAAACGAATCCACCCGGGATCCGGCCTGCGGGAAAATCATTGATCGAAACTCCTTCCGCGGAATAGCGGAACACCCGCCCGCGCTGCGTGTAGTCGATCGCATCAGCAACATACACGGTGCCATCCCCCGGGTCCACGCCCAAGCCGTAGAAGTTGCGGCCCTCCGCAGCGATGAACGGCGAATTGGGCAGCGCATCGTCCGCAATGGCCATGCGGAACACATCGCCGTTGAGGAAATACAGCATGTGGCCATCCCCGTTCACCGCGAGCCGCCACGGGTTGGCCGATGAACCCGCGAAATTGAACGTGGCCTCCTTCTGCAAGGTGGCTGGATCGATGCGGCACAAGGCGGGAGGCGTGCCGCCCCCCCCTTTGCAGGCCACCCAGAGCTTGCCGTTCGCATCTTCCACAATGCTGTTGCCGCCGCTGCTCACGGCTATGCTGTCCGCAACCGCATCCGTGGCCGGGTCCACCACGTACACGTACTTGCGGGTCTCGTTGGTGATGAACACCTTGCCTGCCGCCAAGGCCATTTCCTCGGTCCAGCCGCGGCAGGTTATGGTGCCCACAATGGCGTTGGCGGCAAGGTCCAGTACACGCAACTTGTTTCCCTGCATCTCTGATACATACGCTTTGTTGCCGCCTACGGGCAGCAGGTAGCGCGGCGAGGTGAAACCTGCAATGGTGGCCGTGGCCCTGAAGCTGTCCTGGTCCACCACCACCACCTTGCCGGAATTATTCACCACCAAATACCCTTTTCCGCCATGCAGGGTCATGGACTGCAATACATCGCCCAAGGCGCTTCCGTTGGCCGGCGCGTAGAGGTCTTCCACAGCTTGCCCGTCCGCCTTGTTGTACCAGCTCACCGAGGCATTGCCCCATTGGAAGTTGCCTTCGTTGGTGATGTACACGCCGTGTTCGTTGCCGATGGTGACCGGTGTTTCCACCGGTTGCTCCGGCTTGTCTTTCCGGCAGGACAAGATCGTAGTGATCAATGGAAAACCAAGCACCGCAACGGGCAGAAACCGGAATGGGCTACGGATGCGGCTCATGGCTGAATGTTCTTTATGGCATTGGGTTGATGGAAACGCACGTTGACGCCCACCTGAAAACTTCGCATGGGCATGGGCCTGTTCAACATAACTTGGTAGTCGGCATTGAGCAGGTTGAAGGCTTGCGCCAACAGGCTCGCACTGCACTTCTTGCCAGCGGCAATGCGGTAGGAAACGGCGGCATCCGCCAGCAGGTACGGGTCGAGGAAAGAGCGGTTGTCCGTGCTGGTATAGCGGTAGCCGGTGTAGTTGGCGCCAACGGAAACGTGAAGCGGCCCATGCGCTACTGAAAGCTTCCCGTGGCCGCTGTACATCGGCACATAGATCAGCTGCTTGCCCACCGAGGCATCGTTCGCAGCCTTGGCCCGTTGGTTGGTGGAAACCACGTAGTTCGTCCATGCGCCGAGCTTGACCGTGGTGGTGCCCGCGTGCCACGCGATCTCGCCGCGCATCTCCACTCCCCGGCTCCATACGTTCATGATGTTCTCCGGGCTCCAGTAGGCACCGCTGGGCAGCCAGATGATCCAGTTGTCCATGGTGCGTTGGAATACGGTGCCCCCGGCCGTGATCGACACGTGTGCCGAGGCTTCACCTTTCGCAGCCAATCCCGCTTCACCACTGTAGCCGATTTCCGGCAGCAGGTCCCGGTTTCCGCCGGGCGTCCAGTACAGGTCGTTGAACGTGGGGAGCCGGTAGATCCTGGCGATGTTCGCCATTGCCTGCAACCAGTGCGCCAGCTGGTATTCACTGCCAAGCGACCAGGTGAAGGGCGCCGGATCCCCACCGACCACCTCCTGGCGGAGCGATACCGTCGTGGTGGAACGCCTCTTCCGGTCCGCGAACTGGCACGAGGCGAACAGTGCCGTGCGGTTCTGTCGCGGTTCATCCGGGTAGCCGTCGGAAATCGCTTGTGCATACGTGTTGTTGAGGCCGATGTTGATCCGCTGGCGGTCGTTGTTCAACTTGATCCGCACCTCCGCCTCGGCGATCAGTGTCTTCGCCCGGCTGAAGGCCGCACTGTCCGTTCCCGTTCCGTGCCAATTCAACCGCTCATCGAACCAGGCAGCGCGTACGTAGCTGTTCACGCGGTCACCGGTCCGCTGCCATTCGGTGGTGGCCCGGCAGCTCTCATCCTGCTGGCTTGCGGTGCTGCTTTGCTCCATCAACGTGGGAGGGATGTTCCGGTCGTTGCGCTGATACCAGAACCGTGCGTTGATGCGCTGGCGGGCATTGATGCGGAAGTAGTTCTCGGCCAGCAGCCCTTGTTGGGCCAGCTCCGCATGTTGCTGGCGGAGCTTCGGCGATCCGTGTTCTTCGGTGTTGACGTGCTCGAAATCATTTCGCGACGAAGTGTTGAACACGTCAACGGAACCGATCCACGTGGGCTTGCTGATGGAAATGCCCACCCGCTGCCGCTGGTCGCCGAAGCTGCCGCATGATGCACCGCCTTCCACCGTAAGGCCCCCATTGAAAACGGGCTTGTTGTTCAAGAGGATCGAACCGCCCACGGCCCCGCTCCCCCAGAGCGCGCTGCCACCTCCGTACTGGATGATGACATTGTCCGCAATGCCCACAGGCACCAAGGAAAGGTCGACCTGCCCGTTCATGGGGCTGCCGATGTTGAAGCCGTTCCACAGGACCGCCGTATGGTTGGCGCTGCCGCCCCTGAAGGACGAAGTGGCCAAACTGCCCGGCCCGTAGTTCTTGATGAAAAGCGGGCTCTCCTGCTCCAGCAAGTTGCCCAAGTCGGCGAAACGGAAACGCGCCAAGGCAGTGCTGTCGATCACTTGCACCTTCACCCCGGAGGCAAAGTCCGCGCGTTGCGGCGCGGTGATCACCACGTCGTGCAGCTTGATCGTGTCCGGCAGTTGCTGGCCATAGCCGTTCGGCCCTGCAAGCAGGACGAACACTGGGCCCCACAGGCAACTGCGCATCAGCGGTAAAGAGGGAGAACGCTGCAACGCGTCCTCCCTCCATTCCAATTATTGGACAACGATGGTCTGTTTCACGCTGCCCACCTGCAGCACATACAGGCCCGGGGCCAGGGAACTTACGTCCACTGCGGAAAGCAAGCCGCCCGTGCGGGCCGTGCGCACCACCTTGCCGGAAAGGTCCGTGATGAACACCGGTTCCCCGGCCGCAGCGGCATAACGGATGTTCACCAGGTCCGTGGCCGGTTGCGGGTACACCAGGATGCCTTCGTTGGCACGCTCCGCCACCAAGGTGGGGATGGAAGCCGCCACCGGCACGCCGGGGCGCAATGCGGGATTGAAATCCGTGTAGGAGCAGCCGAAGAAGCCGCCATCCTCCACTTCGGTCCCGATGCCAAGGTTCGTGGTCCAGTTGCCCATGTTGGTAGCGCTCCACGTGCTCCACCAGTCGGGCTGCCCCCCGATCCCGGCATGGCCATCATAAGTGATATCACTGAGGAACCCGGAGGTCACCACCATGGCAAATTGCGGATCGGCAGCGGCCACTGCGTTCAACATGGCCTCGCCGGTGGTAGTGCCGTCGAAGTGGAAGCCCCAGGCATAGCTGGCCGCACCATTGCCGTCCTGGAAATCCACCACGAGCACCGCGCTGTGCGCGCCGCTGCCGGTCCAGAAGGCCACATCACCGGCAGTGAAGGCCGCAGGGTTTATGGCTGCCAAGGGCATGCCGGGCGGCAGCGCGGGGGTGAAATCGGTGTAGGAGCAGCCGAACCAGCTTCCATTGGACAGTGTTTCCGCCAGGCCCATGTTCATCTGCATGCCGCCCAGGTCCGTGCCGCTCCAGGTGCTCCACCAATCCGGCTGCCCCCCGATGCCGGCGTGACCGTTGTAGGTCAACGAGTTGAGAAAGCCGCCTTGGATGTCCACCGTAAGGTTGGCATCGGCCGCTGCGATGGCATTGACCATTTCCTCGGCGGTGGCCCCTGCCCCGTGCAGGTATCCCCAGGCGTAGCTGGAATCCTCCGTTCCATCATGGAAATCCACCACCAGCACCGTGCTGTCGGGGCCGGCCCCCGTCCAGAAGCGGACATCGGCCAGGGTGAACGTTTGGGCCTGCACACCGATGGTGCCGAGCAGGGCCGTTGCTGAAAATGCGCGTAAGAGAGACTTCATCCTTTTGTTGGTTTATTGAATTCGCTGTTCGTTCCAAACAGCTTCCAGGATGAAGGGGCCGAATGCGGTGCATGGTACCTGCACCACGGGCCTGCTTTTCTCCTGAAAGCAAACTACCCTTGTGCCGGTGACAGGTCTTCTGGCTCGCCTCCCTCGCCGGCGCCTTCCCATCCTTGCGGACAGTGGCTTGGTGCCGGTTCGGCCTTGTGAGGCTCACAGCTTCAGGAAAAGCCCGGGATTCACACCCGGTTCCCTTTTAACCCTGCTTGTGAAGGCAGGGATCATCAGCGGCGCAAAGATAGGGGCGCGCCGGGAAATGTGTTGCCGTTGCCCGGGACAGACCCAGCCCTCCGGTGGCTGGAAGCTGGTCGGCCCAGTTCCCCGCCCGACCCCGGAATGCCGCAGGGTGCTGCCGCCGGAAAACCCGCCCATGTTCCCCTACGTCATTTTATATGTAGCCAAATGTGGTCCTGTTTGCTTAGTTTTGGCTACTTATAATTACCGCATGGTGATCGGAAGGACACGGGAATCCGCCACGTTGCGCGCGGCACTGGCGAGCAAGCGCCCCGAACTGGTGGTGCTGTTGGGCCGCAGGCGCATCGGCAAAACCTTTCTTGCCCGCAGCATCCTGCGGGGGCACATCCGCTTCGAGATCACCGGAATGCACCGCGCCACGCTCAAGGAGCAGCTGCGCAATTTCCACCTTACGCTCTCCGCACACCGCAAGAACCTGCCCGAACCCTCTGATTGGCTGGAGGCCTTCCAACAGCTGGGCACCTACATCTCCTCGCTCCGGTCCACCCGTAAAAAGGTCATCTTCATTGATGAGTTCCCCTGGCTCGACGGCAGGAAATCCCGCTTCCTGCCCGCCTTCAGCAATTTTTGGAACGCCTTTGCCAGCAAGCGGAACGACCTGCTGGTGGTGATCTGCGGGTCCGCCGCCTCCTATATGGTCCGCAAGATCATCAAGGACAAGGGCGGCCTGCACAACCGGATCACCAGGCAAGTGCGGCTGGAACCGTTCAACCTGGCGGAAACCGAGCAGATGCTGCGCCACAACGGAGTGCAGCTCACCCGCTACGACATCATCCGGCTGTACATGGCCCTTGGCGGCGTGCCCTACTACCTGCAACTGGTACAGCCCGGTGAAAGCGCAGCACAGGCCATCGACCGCCTGTGCTTCCGAAAGGATGGTCCCTTGCGCGACGAGTTCAACCTCGTGTTCGCCTCCCTGTTCGACCATAGCGAGAACCATGAGCGCATCGTGCGGACGCTTGCACGCATGCGCAAGGGCATGACCCGCGACCAGCTCGCACGCCAGAGCGGGGTACGCACCGGCGGCACACTGACCAGAACGCTCGAGGAACTCGATGCATCCGGCTTTATCCAACGGTATACTCCCTGGACCGGCACCAAAGATCCGCTTTACCGGCTCAGCGACGAACTTTCGCTTTTCCACTTGAAGTTCATCGCGGAAAGCCGTCCGGCCAGGGGGGCCTACTGGGTCAAGCTGCAGGACAAGCCATCCAACCGGGCCTGGTCCGGGTTCACGTTTGAGACCATCTGCATGAAGCACGTTGAACAGATCAGGCGCGGCCTCGGTATCCAAGGCGTCCACAGCATGGAGGGAGCTTGGGTCTCCAAGGGGAGGCCAGGGGCCCAGGTGGACCTGCTGATCGACCGCGACGACAACGTGGTGAACATCTGCGAGATGAAGTTTTCCGCCGCCCCGTTCACCATCGACGCCGCCTACGGACGTGACCTCGCGGCCAAGGTGAGGCGCTTCCGGTCGGAGACCCGCTCCAGGA
Organism: Bacteroidota bacterium; assembly: GCA_018266475.1. Lineage (GTDB taxonomy): Bacteria > Bacteroidota > Bacteroidia > Flavobacteriales_F > PHOS-HE28 > PHOS-HE28. The sequence continues at coordinate 19,824 of JAFEAI010000144.1, read as the reverse complement.
AAAGCATTCTCCTCACCTTTATCACCACCTACGGCGTTACGGGCAATGCCATCGCCAGGCAGCTCGTACAGAACGAGCTCACCATGGAGGTCTTGTTTGAGAATTTATAAGTAGCCAAATCAGGCTATTTTAGCTATCATTTGGCTACTTATGTTGATCGTTCGGATTGCACTTGGGCATGCACCAAAGTGCCATTGGCCCCGCTTTGCACAAGCAGCACACCGGTTATTCGCCCCTCCGGGGGGCGCGGGCGGTCCGAAGGCCGAAGAACCCATTTGCCATGTTCATCCCGCATTGCCTCCCAGGCCAACGCCCGCTTACCGAAGTGTTCCAGAGGGCCTGTTTCCCACATGCTCCCTCCTTCGCTACTGCGATCACCGCCCTTCCGGCAAAAGCCCCCGAAACGCCGTACATCGGTCGGACGGCACAGACATCAGCCCACCCGTCCGCTATGCGGTCCCACCGTGGGGCCAGCGGCCTTCGGCTCCATCCTTCGCACCCGGGCCTATGCAGCAACCATCTGCCGATCGGTCGTACCTCCCAATGCGTACATCAGGCCCTACCGGAAGAACTCGCGGAACAGCTTCCTTTTCGCATTCTATAAGTAGCCAAATCAGGCAATTTGGAACCACATTTGGCCACTTATGATCCGGATGCTCGATTGACCATCGACGAAATCCGCTTCCCGCCGGTCCCGCTTCGCACATGGCCGGCCCTGCCGTCAGGGCACGATCTGCACGTCACCATGGCCGCGGAAGGCCGTGCCGTCAGCGCGAACCGCGCGGTAGTATGCCCGCACCACCTGCGGTTGGGAGATGCCCAGCCCGTTGACCCCGAAGTAAGCGGCGTGGCCAGGAACGGAGTCATGCGCGGCCAGCAGGTTGAACCCCGCGTCAACAAGCCGGAAATCGGCGTATGTAACGCCACCGTAATAGAAGCCGATGATGAATGCGTGCCCGAGCCGGGCCGGGTTGGGATAACACGCGATCGCGAGGGAATCAGGGGCTGAGGCCGCGTATTGCAGCGGTCGCACGGGGAAAAGCGCCTCCACCTCCGGGCACCATTCTTCATGCCATACCCAATCCGTGGTGTCCGGATCGCCGAGGTGCGCCCCGTTATGGTCGGTCATGTGGATTCCCTCCACCTTGCCACATCCCGCATAGGGAGCCACTCCCCCTCCCTTTTTGGCGCATGCCGCAAACAAGGCCATTAGCATGGCCGCCCACAACGGGAAAGCGTGGCTTGCCATCATTTGCCTTCGGTCCATATTACGCATCTACTTCTTCCCTTCCAGCTCCACCTTCATCCGGTTGTCCTCCGGGTGGCGGTCGAAGAAAAGATGATCCGGATCGACCGCCACGGCGGAAGGCTTGCCCGCCACGGTGAAGGTGAACATGTTCTCGCCGGTGTGCAGCTTCACGCGCTGCTGCACCAGCGGCACATCGTTCAGCTCCTTGCCCTTGCCGTACGTGGGCCAGCGCTCCACGGCGATGTCCATCCAATCATCCATCAGCACGGAGGTGCCCTTGCCGAGCGAATCGGCATGTTCCTTGGCAGCGGTGAGCTTCATGGTCACCGTCCAGGTGCTGTCGGTATTCATCCTGCCCTTGGCCTCCACCACCTGGTTATCGTACAGGGTGATGTACTTGATACCGTCCTCCAGCAGGTAGTTCAGGCTGTCCGGGGTTACGCGCTTCACGGCGCGGTACCATTCCAGCGAGGTGGGCCAGGGGGGATCGGCATAGCCGAAGCTGTCCACGAGCGCGCGGTAGGCCTTGTTGACCGTATCCTCGCCCAGGAAGGACCGCAGCCCGTAGAGCACCACGCTCGCCTTGTTGTAGTGGATGTATCCCTGGTTCTCCACGGTGAGCAGCGGCGTTTCGCCGAGAGTCTCCATGCCGCGCGCCTGCTGGTACTTGTCGCCCTCGTACTTCAGGAATTTCCGCATGTGGTCCTTGCCGTACTCCTTCTCCATCACCATCAGGGCGGAGTATTGCGCCATGCTCTCGCTGAGCAAGGTGCTTCCCTGCATGTCGGCCCCGATCACCTGGTGCGCCCACCACTGGTGGCCGGTTTCGTGGGCCACCACATAGAACACCATGTCGATGTCCTCCTTCTTGGTGAGGTCGGTGATGAAGCCGATGCTCTCCGAGTAGGGCATGGTGCCGGGGAAGGCTTGTGCGAAGGAGGCGTAGCGCGGAAACTCAATGATGCGCGCCTGCCTAAGCCCGTATGGGCCGAAGTTCGCCGTGTAATAATCGAGCGACTTTCGCAGGCTGTTCAGCATGCGGGGCACGTTCACCCCGTGCTCCTTTTGGAAGTACACCTCCAAGGCCACGTCGGGCTCCTTGCCTTTCGGGTCCTTCCATGTGTCGCGCGCTACTTCATAGCGCGCGCTGAGGAAGGAGTAGAAGTTCAGCGCCTTGTGGTCCAGCTCGTAGGAGAACCAACGCTTGCCGTCCGCCTGCCATTCCTTCTTCAGGGAGCCCGGCGCCACGGCGATCTGGTCGGGCGCGGTACCGATGGTGGTGCGCACATGCACCCAGTCGCTGTTGGGCATGATGTAGTTGTTCATGCGCCTGGCCGGGTCGTCGCTCAACTTGGGCATGCGGTCGTTCGGAGGCAGCTTGTGCTTGCGGCGTTTTTCCCGGTCGTGCAATTCGCCTTGCGCATTGTAGCCGATCCCCGGGACCAGCTGCGCATTGTTCAGGAAGGTGCCATTGTCCACCAGGGATGTGAATTCCACCTCGTTTGCAATGCCCCTTGCGCGCCATTCACCGGAGACCTTGAACATCAGGTCCCCGCCCGGTGCCAGCGGTGTGGCCAAGCGGTACATGCGCTGGTCCAGCACGGTGTCGTTCAGCACCAGCTGCGCACCGGGCACCTCCATGCGGAGGTGCATGTCGTGCGGCACGTCGAAGTACAGCGTATCAATGGGCTTGCCGTGCTTGTTCCGCACGGTGATGTCCACGGAGTAGGACATGGCGCGGGCCGCAGGGTCCAAGGTGATGAAGTAGGACAGGTCCGTGAAGTGCGGCTGGGGCATTCCTTCATACTTCTTGTACTCCTGCTCGTAGCGCACCTGCAGGGCTTCCGTTTCGTCGCTGTTGCGGTAGGTATTGACCACCTTGGTGTTGTACCAACCAATGGCGGCCATGGTGGCGAAGGCTGCGGCCACCAGCGCCCCGGCCGGCCATGTTGCCCGCACGCGCCCCCCTGCGGTGCGCAGCCGCCAGCGGATGGCGGTATCGTTCCCCCGCACCGCAAAAAGGAACGCCGCGTATGCCGCCAATGCGCCGAACAGCAGCCAATACGCCTTGAAGAACAGCCAAGGGCGCATGAACGGGCCGAACCCGTTCATGTCCGAATACGTAAGGCCGGAAGAGCCATTGATGACCACCAGGTTGGACACCACGCCCAAGGGACCCCATACGAAGATGTTGAGCACGAACACCACGATGAAGATGAAGTAGCCGAGGTACTTGTTGTTCACCAGCACGTGCACCAGCAGGCCCACCGCCGCCCAAATGGCAAAATTGAGCAGGCTGGGCAGCACAAAATAGGTGAGGTACACCCCGGGCTGCAGGCGGGTATAGCCGTGGATCAGCTGCGTGGCCATGCCTGCCAGCACGGCCACCAGCAGCACCAGCAGCACCACGGCCAGCAGGGCGGCCAGCTTGGCCAGCAGGTTCACCGCCGTGGATACCGGCAGCGCGTTGACGATGCCGTCGATCTTCGGTTCCCGCTCCTTCCACACCAGCTGCCCGGCATAGAAGGCCACGATGATCAGCAGGTAGATCATCAGCGAACCGCGCATAAGCTCCGCCACATTGTAAGTTACCGGGTAGGTGGTGTTGCCGTACATGCTGGTGACGAAGACCAGGGATGCGAAAAGCTGGATGAGGCCCAGCGCCATGATGATGATGAAGGGCGCACCGCGCAGCATTCCGCGGAGGTCCATGCGGAGCAAGGCCAGAAAGTGGAGGCGGCGTGCCGCAGCGCCATAGTGCAAGGCCACCCGGGGTAGCGGGGCGGTTCCTGCGGCAGCCGGCATCCGTTCATCTTCCGGGGCGGGCCTGGCCTTTTGCGTCCGTTCGGTAAAGCGGAACCGCATGTAGCCGAACAGGAACACCAGCACGGCCACGGCCATCCATGCCAGGCGGTTCCACAACAGCACGCCGTCCAAGGGCAGGAGGGCCGTATTGCGATCATCCACGGACCAGTACTTGGTGACGAGCTCCGTGGCGCTTCCCCCGAAGGGGTCCAGCATGGAGGCCAGCACCTGGTTGTCCATGTCGCTCATGAGCGTTCCGGCAATGGAATAGCCCACGAACAATGCGATGGCCGCGATGAAGGAGGCCATGGTGGAGCGCACCAGCACGGCCACGGCGAAGATGATGGCGGCCGTGAAGATGACGTTGGGCAGGGCGATGACGAGGAATGCCTCCAGGTGCGGCAGCAGCCGGTTGGCCCCAATGCGCTGGGGATCCAGCCCGGGCCACCAGCTGCCCAGCACGATACCGAGGGAAACACCCAGCAGCGGCAGGCATGCGACGAAGGTGCTCCCGAGGAACTTGCCCAACAGATAGTTTCGCTTGGAGACCGGCGTGGAGAAGACGATCTGCGCGGTATCACTGGTAAAATCGCGGATGGCGGTACCGTTCACGAAAGCGGTGACCATGAGCACGGCCAGGAAGGACATGGCACCGTAGAACTGGTACACGATGTACGGCGCATTGCGGTACACGTTGCCGATGCCCGCCCCGATGCGCACATTGTCGGAGATCACCGCAAAAAAGGGCAGCAACCCCAGGATGAGCAGGAAGATGTACACCATGGGCTGCCTGAGCCAATAGCGCACCTCGAAGAAGAAAAAGCGCCGCGTCATCAGGCTGCGGGTTGGGCGTTGCCGATGTTGATGGCCCCGAAGAACACGTCCTCCAGGCTGGGTTCCACGGCATGAAAGCCTTCGCCGGGCGCCGCACTGTCAAGCAGATGGATCACCGGCGACCCGGCCGACAAGCGGTGGCTGATCAACTTCCCTCCTGCGGCATACCCTTCCAGCTCGCCCTTCGCGATCGTCTTCTCCCAGACCTTTCCCTTCAACTCCTGCAAGGCCGTGTCCGGCGGCCCGGCATACAGCAGCCTTCCCTTGTTGATGATGGCCATGTTGCCGCACAGCTCGCGCACGTCCTGCACGATGTGGGTACTGAGGATCACCACCACGTTCTCGCCGATCTCGGTAAGCAGGTTGTAGAAGCGGTTGCGCTCGCCGGGATCCAGGCCCGCTGTCGGCTCGTCCACGATGATGAGCTTGGGTTGCCCGATCAGGCACTGGGCGATGCCGAAGCGCTGCTTCATCCCTCCGCTGAATCCGCTGAGCCGCCGCTTGCGCTGGTCCCACAGGTTCACCCGCTTCAGCAGGGCTTCCACCAGGTCCTTGCGTTCGCCCCGGGCCGTCACCCCCTTCAGCAGGGCGATGTGGTCCAGCATTTCGTAGGCGCCCACCTTGGGATACACGCCTAACTCTTGCGGCAGGTACCCCAGCACGCGCCGCACCGCGTCCTTGTCCCTCAGCACATTGATATCGCCCAGCATGGCACTTCCGGAATCCGCCTCCTGCAGCGTGGCCAGGATGCGCATGAGCGTGCTTTTGCCCGCGCCGTTGGGGCCCAGCAGGCCGAACATGCCCGTGGGGATGTGCAAGCTCACGTTGTCCAGCGCCTGCACGCCGTTGCCATACGTCTTGCTCAGGTTTTCAATGAGGAGTTCCATGATGGGGTTGCTTCGCCCGGCAAGATAATGGCCGCAGCAGTGCAGCAAGGTGGCGGACTTTGCCGTGCAGGCCGGCAGGATCACATGGGCGGCTCCCCTGTTTGTTCAATGGCCGCGGAACCGCATTTCCGGAAACCGGGGTCCACGGGCGCCCGGGCACCAAGGGAGCGTGCCCGTTTTGCAAATGCGGCGGCTGTGATTATCTTGCACCCGTCGGCATTTGCAGGCAAAACCACGAACCATCACAAACCAACCAAAATAAAAACCAGGACAACATGAAAAAACACGTACTCATTCCCGCTCTTGCATTGACACCCCTGCTGGGCTTCTCCCAGCTCAACGAAAACTTCGACAACGTTGCCGGCCTGGTGGCCAACGGATGGGTGATGACCAACCAGAGCAACCCCGTGGGCACCACCACGTGGTTCCAGGGCCCTTCAACGGTATTTACCGCGTACAACGGGGCGGACACGGCCTACATCGGCGCCAACTACAACAGCACCGCCGGTGCAGGCGACATCAGCACCTGGCTCATTACCCCCGTGGTGAACGTGCAGGACGGCGATGTGTTCTCCTTCTGGACCCGGACATCCACCGGCACCCAATGGAACGACCGCCTGGAGGTGCGCGCCAGCCTCGGCGACATGACGCTGCCCTCGGGCAGCACCAGCGTGGGTTCATTCACCCTGCTGATCACCACCATCAATGACGGCATGAACCTGAGCTACCCCGAGGATTGGACGCCGTACTCACTGACAATTGCAGGTGTGGGTTCCACGCCGGTGCCCGTCCGCGCTGCATTCCGTTACAATGTGTTGAACGGCGGCCCTTCCGGCACCGACTCCAACTTCATCGGCATTGATGCGGTCCACATCGGCGCCCCCGTTGGCGTAAGCGAGCTGGCTGCGGCCGATTTCGAATTCTACCCCAACCCGGCCAGCACTGTGCTGAACATCCGCACCAGCCAGCGCCTGAAGTCCGTGGCCGCATACAACGTGGTGGGCCAGGAAGTAACCGCCAGCATCAGCGTACAGGACAACAAGATCAACATGTCCGCGCTCACGGAAGGCGTGTACGTGTTCCGCATCACTTTGGCCAACGGGCTGGTGAAGACCATCAAGGTGACCAAGGCTTGAGCAACCCCATGAACGCATGGAAGGGCCGCCGGAAATGGCGGCCCTTTCCTTTTGCCCCAGGATGCACCGTCGGCGTACCTTTCCTCATGTCCCTGGAAATCCGAACCGGGTACCTTGCACCATGCTTTCAGCAACCGTTTTCCCCGGCACCACCCGTTTCACCGGCCACAAGGGCCCGGTGTATGCCTTGTGCAGCGGCGGGGCGGAAGGGGAGTTTCTCAGTGCAAGCGGCGACGGCACCGTGGTGCGCTGGAACCTTGGCAGCCCCGGCACCGGCCTTGTGGTCGCTAAGGTCGGCCGCGCCATCTTCGCATTGCACCATTCACCGAGCCATCCCTTGTACATCGGCGATGAGGACGGCGGGTTGCACGTGGTGGATGTGCAGGGACATGCGGAGCTGCAGCTGGAACGGGCCCACCGAAAAGGCATCTTCAGCATGGCCACCCTGCCCGACGGGCGGTTGGCCGTTGCGGGCGGCGACGGCATGCTTTCCGTGTGGCTGACCCATGCGCAGGGCGGCCTCCTGAGCCTGCAGCGGAGCATTCCGTTGAGCGATGCCAAGCTCCGCTGCCTGGCCTTGGGCCCGGGTGGGCGGCATTTGGCGGTGGCTTGCGGCGATGGCAGCATCCACATCCTGGACAGCACCGACCTGAACGAGCAATTCACGCTTTCCGGCCATGACCTTGGCGCGAACAGCTTAGCCTGGCACCCGCACAAACCGGTGCTGGTGAGCGGTGGCAAGGACGGGCACCTGCGGCTATGGCGAACAGATACAGCGTTTTCACCGCTGCATGCTTTCCCGGCCCACAAGGACGCCATCTATTCCATCGCCTTCAGCCTGGACGGCACCCGGCTGGCCTCGGCCTCGCGCGACAAAACGGCAAAGCTGTGGGCCTCCTCCTCCTTCGATCCCTTACGGAAGCTGGACCGCAACCATGGAGGCCACGGCTACTCGGTGAACGCCTTGCTCTGGACGGACAATGGCACCTTGCTTACCGCCAGCGACGACAAGGCCGTGGTGGCGTGGGAGGTACCGGTGGTCTAGACCATGCCCTTGCGCAAGCCCTCGATGACGGACGCGGGCACCTTGGAAAGGTCCAGCACCACCAAGCCGTCCAGCGCATCATTGAAGTGCGGGTCGCGGTTGAACCCCACGATCTTTGCATTGAGCGAGAGGTAGCGCTTCAGCAGCACGGGCACGGTGGACCCGCTTTCCTCCACGTCCGCGATCACCTGGTCCAGCTTCTTGATGTCCTCGCCCGATGCTTCCAGCAGGGCCGTGCCGTCCGCCTTGTCGATGCCGATGTGGAACCGGTTGCGCGGTTTCACATGCCGGGCCAGTTCCGCATCATAGTGGTGCTTTTCCACGAACTCGATGATGAGCCTTCGGGAGAACTTGCTGTAGGCTCCGCTGATGCTTACCGGGCCGATCAGATAGCGGTGGTCGGGGTTGGCGGTAACGTGCAGCAGCAGGCCGCGCCACAGCATGAACAAGGGCAGGCGGTGCCGCTGGTAGTCGGCCACCACGAAGGAGCGGCCCAGCTCGTAGCTGCTCGCCAGCACTTGGCGCATGGGCCCGCCCAGCTTGAACAAGGTGCTGAGATAGAACCCGCGCTTGCCGTAGCGGTCCATGATCACGCGGCCGTCGCCCACGCGATAGGCCCCGGCCAGCCTGCGTTTCTCCCTGTCCCACACAAAAAGATGGTCGTAGTAGTGGTCGAACTCATCGAGGTCGATGGCCTTGTTGGTGCCTTCCTCCACGGCGCGGAAGGTGACCTCCCGGAGGCGGCCGATCTCGCGGAGGATGTTGGGCATGCGTCCGCTAGGCGCCAGGTAGAGGTCGAACTCGGCCTGTGTGTTCAGCTTTCTGTCCGCCAGGCCGGCGAGGTCGTGTTCCAATGCCTCCACGGGCGTGGGCTCCACCACGGGCCTGGCCCTGCGCGGAAAGAGAAGCGGCTTGAAATGTTCACGCTTCACGGTGACGCCGCTGCCGATGGAATAGGTCTTGGCACGCAGGAAGCGGGCGAGGTCGTCCATGGAGGTGAACCGTGCAAGTTCCTTGTCCGTAAGCGGATTCCCGATGCGCAGGCGCACGCTTCTGCCGTGCATCCGCAGCATTTCGCGCGGCAATTGCAAGGTGCGCAGGCTTGGGTGCACCATGCCCAGGATCTGGAACACCAGGCTGTTTGCGCCATCGAACCAGAGCGGCACCACGGGCACTCCGGCATGGCGGATCAACTTGATCACAGGCGTCTTCCACCGGGGATCGGCCACGGCATCCACCTCCTTGCGGTAGCTGCTCACCTCCCCTGCGGGGAACACGCCGAGGGCACCGCCATCGGCCAATTGCTGCGCGGCCTGCCGCATGCCCTGGAAGCTGCTGCGCGCGGCAAGCTGCTCAAAGGGGTTCACCCCGATGAAGCGGTCGCGGAGGGGTTCCAGTTGCTGCAGCATGAAATTGGCCATCACCTTCAGGTCGGGCCGCCGGTGGCGCAGCACGTGCAGCAGGGCCAGCCCGTCGATGGCGCCGTAGGGGTGGTTGGCCACAATGGCCACGCCGCCCGAGGCGGGCACGCGTTCGAGGTCGGCGGGATCCACTTCCAACCGCAGGTCCAGGTGGGCAAAGAGCGCGCTGATGAAATCCTCGCCGGGCTTCATCTCTATCTCGTTGTAGAAGCGCTCGAGCCGTTTGAGGCCGCTTACCTCAGCCAGCAGCGCAATGCGTGGATCGCCCTGCTTCATGTGGCTGGCCTTGGCCAGCTCGGCGGGGTTCATCAGTTTGCGCTCCTCGGACATCCCGCCAAATGTAGGAAGGCCATCCCCGGCTCAAACGTGCAGGATGCCGACGATCTTCTCGTTCATCACCGGCCCGCCCGGGTAGTGCCGCGTGTAATCCAGGTTGATCCAGCAGTCGCCATTGGCATCGGTGTGGTAGTACAGGTCGGCATAGCGCGCCTCTTCGGGGAAGAGTTCGTTGCGGATGAGGTTGGCGGCATGCTGCATGCCCTTGGCCTTGCCCACGCACATTTCCGGATAGATGTGGCCGGTAGTGCGCACTAAGCGCACCTTGCCGCCGATGGCTTTTATGCAGGAGGCCATGAGCACGGCATGGTCATCGCAATCGCCCGCCAGTAGCCCGATGCTTTCCTTGGCCGATGCAAAGTACTCCGTGTCGGCGGGGTCGCTGACGTAGATCCAGCCGGAGTTGATCACCTTGAAGATGGAGAAGGACTGGACCAGGGTGCGATCGTCGCCCTCGGCCTCCGCAGTGAACCAGGTGGTGGCGGCGCGGACGGCGAAGGTCCTCACCGCCGGATCCTTGTAGTCCATGGCCGTCCGCAGTTCAGCAGCCCCCTTGAAGGGGCGCAGCTCCTTGGCATCCGGCAGTGCCTCGGTGGTTTGGGCAAGCGCGGCAAGGGCGGACCTGTAATCCTTGAACAGGCTCCGCAGGTCATGGTCGCCATGGAAGCTCCTGTACGTGGCGGTGCCCAAGGCCAGGATGACCGCCCCAAAGCTGATCAGCGGGTAGCGCTTGAGGAGGAAGAGCAGCACGCCGAACACCACCAGCAGGAGGAGCAGGCGATCCAGCCCCATGCCCCACACGGCAGGCACCTTCAGCAACGGAAGGTGGGGCCACAGCAGCAGGCAGAGGGGAAGGGAGACGGCCAAGGCCACCACGAACCTGACGGCTGCACGCAGCAGGCCGTCCCAACGGTTTGGCGTTCGTCCTGCGGTATCGTTGGCGGGCATGCGCGGGTTTGCCTGGCTCACGGTGTGGCGGGCAGGTTCAGTACGTCCAGGCCTTGTTCAAACACCACGTCCACGGGAATGTCGGCCTTCTTCAAACGATCCAGGTCGCTTTGCAGTTCGGGACTGATGGCCCCCATGTCGCGCATCAGGGCCTGCACGCCCTCCAGGTCGCCGTCGCCTTGCAATTTCAGGATGCGGGCACTGAGGTCCTTTACGGCTTGGCCCATGCGGTCGGCATCCACGCGGTAGGTTCCGGATACGGCATCCCGCTGGAAGGCGCCGGCCTGTTGGAAGAAGTTGAAGCGGACCATGTTGGCCTTTCCGTGCGCGGAGCTGGCCCCGAAACGCACCGAGCGGAAGATGCCTGCCAGGAAGGTGACGTAGTTGTCCATCAGGTCGCCTTCCTTGATCTCGCCTTGCCGGCGCAACTGCTCCACCATGTACAAGCCGAGGATGTCGGCCTTTCCCTCCTCCATGGCAGCGGCCTGGTCCAGCAAGGCATCACGCACCGTGCCCAGCCCATTGATGGTGTTCTTGATGCCCAGCCCATGGGCCACCTCGTGGAACATCACATTCTGGAAAAAGGCATCGAAGGTGATGTGGCTGCGCTGCCCGTCCGCCACTAGTGCATCACTGATGGGCACGAGGATCTTGTCGAACTTGGCCTTCATTGCGTTCTTCAATTGCAGCCTTCTCGTGCCCTTTTTCAACTGGACGGCCTCGTCGTTGGGCAGGTTCACGGCGATGGTCTTGCCCCCGGCATTGCATGCGCCGGCATAGTAGAGCACGTCGTAAGCGCCCAGTTGGCCGTCGCTCCCGGGCATTTCCTTCTTGTACGCAGGGGGCACCGGCAGGCCGCGCTGCAGGGCGGGGAGCAACTTGGCGAACCGTTCCAAGCGCTGCGTCCACTGCTTGTCCTTCACCACCACATACGCCTCGTGGGAGGCCTTGTAGCCGAAGAGGCGGTCCTCATAAGTTTCAATGGGCCCGATGATGAGGTCAAGCACATTGGTGCGCATGTCCATCCAGGCCAGGTCGCTGGCCCGATAGTCGTCGGTGCGCAAGGCCGCTGCGCGCGCGGCCAAGTATTTGGCCAAGCCCGCATCCGTTGCCAATGCCGCGGCCTGCTCCAACTGCAGTGCAGCCCGTTCCACCCGCGCGGCGAAATAGCGGTTGTACGGGATCGCTTGCAGCTTTCCTTCTCCATCCCTGCGCACCATGGTGTAATGGCTCTTCTTGGCGCTGTCTGCCCATGCATCAAACTCGTCCGCGGTCATGTCCGCCGGGTAAAAACGCGCGCCCTTGGGCTTCTCTCCGATCCCGTTGACAAAGGGCTGGTCACCCGCCAGGCGGTCCCATGGGCCGTAATTCATGCGGAAAAATTCACGCAGCTCCGGCGAAGGATGCTTGAGCGGAATGCTGTCCGGCGCGCCCCACGCTTCCAGCCAGAAGAGCGTGTCCATCACCTGTGCCGCCCGGATCATCAGCGGGATCATCCGTTTATCGGCATCACTGAGCAGTGCCAGGTCCGTGGTGAGCTTTACCGGCACATAGATCTGCGGCCGCACGCGTTGGTCCATCACGGCCTTGTCCACCTCAAGGCTGTCGTCCGGCGGTGCTTGTTCCGGAGATCCGCACGCGAGCAGCAGCAGGCAAGGCAACAAGCCAAGGGGTATAGTGGGAATACGCATGATCAACGATCCTTAACAGGGGTGGCAAAGATGGTGGACATGCCCGCACCGCCCCATGCGCCAAGGCATTCTTGACAGTTGCTGGCAAGACCGGGCCCCTTGTTGGCATTCATTGGGAAACCCGGGTTGCAAGGCAAATCCTCGCGGATAGCTTTGCGCGCCATGACGGAAAAAACCCTTTCACTCCTTGGTGCCATGGCGTGCTGGGCGGTGTTGCTGCCTGCGGCATACGGACAAGAGGATGCAAGCGCCATCGGCGGGCCGGATGATGTGGGCACCTACGAGGAGACCGGTGCGGGCCTGGTGGTGGATGAGGCGATCGAATCCGATGCTTGGACCGCCTCGGACTCGGCCTTCCACATTCCGGCGTATGAAACATACGGCGACTGGAACACGGACCAGATCTTTGAGCGGCGCCCGGCCATCACCGACACGGTGGACCTGCTGCTGGGGTGGTCGGCCTGCGACCACCACATGCCCATCCTGGGGCGCATCACCTCGGCGTTCGGCATGCGGCACGGTCGGCACCATTACGGCACGGACCTGAAGCTGCAGACCGGCGACACCGTGCGGAGCGCCTTTGCCGGCAAGGTGCGCATTTCGCGGTACCACCGTGATTTCGGCAACGTGGTAGTGGTGCGGCACCCCAACGGCCTGGAGACCCTGTACGGCCACCTGAGCAAGCGCCTGGTGGAGGTGGGTGATGAGGTGGAGGCCGGCGACCTGCTCGGGCTTGGCGGCTCCACGGGGCGCTCCACAGGCAGCCACCTGCACTTTGAGACCCGCTACCTGGGGCATCCCATCGACCCCACCAAGTTGTTCGACCTCGAGGGCGGCACCTTGCGCTCCGAGCGGTTCACCATTACGCCGGCGGCCTTCCAGGTACCCGCCGGAAAAACCGATGTATCGCGCTACCGGGTGCGCAAGGGCGACACGCTTTTTGCCATTTCGCGGAGCACGGGGGTGCCGGTCACGCGGTTGCGAAAGATCAACCGGCTAAGCGCCAACGCCACCCTGCGCGTGGGCCAGTACCTGCGGATCCGATAGGGCATCACGCCCGGAGCCCGGTGGCAGCCGGCTTGTGCAGCAGCTTCCCGATCGCGGACACCATGCGCGCGCTTTGGCGTGGCGACAGGAGCAGGGCCCGGCCATCATTGGTGCGCACCAGCACCAAGGTGCGCTTGAAACTCTCCATGCTAAGTCCGTGCGATCCGTTGAGGATGGATGCCCATCCCTTGAGGGGAACCGCGCAAAAGCGCGTTGACACCTGCACCTCCGCCCGCTTAGGCACCGCCACGGCACCTTCGTCTTCCGGCTGCTTATGCACATGGCTCCGCGCAGTGGCCAGATCCACCAGGTTGGCATCCATCACCTTGTGCAGGGGGATCACTTCCTCCTGCCTTCCCCTTCGGAGCACCAGGTGGTCCGCCGCCAATACATAGGCGATCTCCTCCCTGCGCCACACCACCGCCAACGCAGCCAGGCCCAGTGCGCCCACCGCCCCGGCGGCCACCATCCACACAACGGAACCGGTGTAATCGGTGATCACCAGCCCGATGAAGGCGTCCAGGCCCACCAGCAGGACCATGAGCACATAGACCCTGTAGGACCGCATGCTATGGAAATGCCTGGCTGCCATGGTGTCCGACCAAATATAGTCTTCTGCAGGCATCGGGCCTGCCCATCACTGCCCAAGGCTGAAAACGGCAAAGCGGCTTTCGCCGCTTTGCCTGTACCGGAGAAGGGACTCGAACCCTTACAACCTTTCGGTCACACGCCCCTGAAACGTGCGCGTCTACCAATTCCGCCACTCCGGTATTTCAACGTTCTTTTCCGAACGGGGGCGCAAATATAACCGAGCGTGCTGCATGCACATCCGTGCGGCCAACATTTTCCCGCTTCCGCTCAATTGTTGTCCGGCAGGAAACTGAACTTCGCTCCGTATTCCAGCATCTGGGCGATGAAGTCGTCCGGGTATTCGACCTTGATGTCGGTGATCTCGCCCTTGGCATCCACCACCGGCACCAAGCGCGGCTGGATGAAGCCCGCATACGGCGCGGTTTTGATGTGCTCCGAGCGCTTGAGCACCTCGGCATGCAGGGCGGGATCCACCTTCACGCCGTAGTTCTCCACCAGGTCGTGCCCGGCCTTGTAGTCGCCTTGGCTCTTGATGCGCTGCACCTCCTGCAACAGCTGGCCGAACAGTGTGCGCAGCTTCTCGTAGTCGCGGATGTGGAAGTAGGTCTTCCCCTCCTTTACGGTCTTCACGATCACGCTGTCCGGCAGGCCTTTTTCATACACCCAGGCGCTCACCCATTGGCGGTTTCGCATGTGGGCCTCCTCCACCTGGTCGCCCAGCTTCAGGCGCCGCAACTGCACCAGCAGTCCGTTGCGGATATAGCCGTCGTACGCGGCCTTGCCCGGCTCCATGTTGGGCATCACGCCCAGCTCCACCAGCTTGGGGTCCATCAGGAAATAGAGCGCCACCAGGTCGGCGCGGCCTTCCTCCAGGGTGCTGGCGTAGCTTTTCAGCGTCACGTCGGGCCCTGCGATTCCCGGCTCCAATTGCCCGCTTGCATGGCCCACCACTTCGTGCAGGGCGGTGTGCAGGTTGTCGCCCAGGGATCCGTACTTCACGGCCCGGTCGATCTCGGCCTGGTCGTAGCAGAACTCCTGCAGCGCCCCTTTGCCGGAGCTCTTGTCGTAGGCATCGATGATGTTGCCCAAGCTGATGCTCTTGCTGCCGTGGTCCTTGCGGATCCAGTCGGCATTGGGGAGGTTCACGCCGATGGGGGTGCTGGGTGCGGCATCACCGGCCTCGCCCACGGCGTTGATGAAGCGGTAGGTGATGCCCACCACGTTCTTCTTCTTGTGCCGGGGCAGCAGCGTGGAATGGTCCTCAAACCATTGGGCGTTCTTTTGGATCACCGCCATGTTGCGCGTGGCCACGGGGTCCGTTACCTCCACAATGGACTCAAAGGAGCCGCGCTTGCCCAAGGGATCGTTGTACACCTCGATGAAGCCGTTGATGAAATCCACGGTGCCGGTGGTGTCCTGCACCCAGGCCACGTTGAAGGCGTCCCATGTTTTCAGGTCGCCGGTGGTGTAGAAATCCACGAGCAGGTTGATGGCCTTTCGCTGCTGGTCGTTCTCGGCCACTTCGGCGGCCTTGCGCAGCCATTTTACGCTTTCGGCAAGCGCGGCGCCGTACATGCCGCCCACCTTCCACACCTGCTCGGTGAGCTTGCCGTCCTTGCCGCGCACCAGCTTGCTGTTGAGCCCGTAGCTGATCGGCGTGGTGTCGCCTTTCACTTCCCTGGCCGCATAAAAGGTTTCCACTTCCTTGGCGTTGATGTCGTCGCCATAGAAGTTCACCGCAGAGGCCAGCACCAGGTCCTTGTCCTTGTCCAAGCTCACTTTTTTGGCGTCCACGCCTGGGTCGAAGAGGATGTCCACCACTTCCTTCGGCAGGGTGGCGCCACTGGCCGTGATCAACGAATCCATGTAGCTGCGGGGGAATGCAGGCAAGAACTTCTCCATGCCGTAGTGGTGGTGGATGCCGTTGGCGAAGAAGACCTCCTTGGCATAGGTCATGAAGGCATCCCACTGCGCCCCGGACCTGTCGCCCTTGTATTCCTTGATGATCTTTTCCAGGGCGCGCCGCACTTTGAGGTTGTGGCGGTAATTCTGGTCCCACATGATATCGCGGCCGCTGAGGCCGGCCATGGTGAGGAAATAGGCCAGTTTCTTCTGCTGGAGGGAAAGCTGCTCCCAACCGGGCACCTGGTAGCGCACCACGCGCACGTCGCCGAACTGGTCCGCCTCCCATTTGAAGGTGTCCGCAGCAGCAGTGTCGCTGCCGGTGTTTTTTTCAGGGGTGGCGTGCGGACCGCCGCAGGCCATGAGCAGGGGGAGCGCCAATAGCGCAACGGGCAGTTTGTTCATCCGAAAGGTGTTGAGGGCCGCGAATATAGCGGCGGCAGGCACCGCCTTGGCGGGTGCTTATATGCTGCGCCCTTGCGTCTCAGCCTGTCCGTTGGCCAGGGCGGCTTCCCCGGCCAGGCGGCGCAATTTGTGGTAGGCGGCAAGTTGGCGGTTGTAGCGTTTGAGGTCGGCCAGGTCCAGTTCCTTGGCGTGGCGGATGTCCATTTTGTCGCTGAGGTCGTGCAATTTCACGCGGAGGGCCAGTTCATCCTGGGCCACGCGGTCGATGTAGGCGGAATAATCCTCCTCCTTTCGGCGGGAGATGTGGTCCAGGGCCTTGAGCACGCGGGGCGGGAAGCCCTTCAGCTCCAGGTCGGCCGCGGTGAGCGCGGAGCGTTCGAGCACATCGTGGAGCACGCCAAGCGTTTGCTCCTCCAGGTTCCGCCCCTGCATCATTACGCGCAGCACGTGGAAGATGTACGGTTTGTTGGTGCGGTCCTTTTGGCCCTTGTGCACCTTTACGGCCAGTCGGATGGCGCGCTCGAGTTGATTCTCCTCCATGGTGTTCACTTGCCCAGGGTGATGCGCAGGTCCAGCGCCGTGGTGTCCTTCATGATCACGGACCAGTCCGTGGCCAGCTCCAGCTTCCTGGGGCTTGGGCTTGCCCGGGTGAAGCCCTGGGCAACGTCCGCCTGCTCCACCTTGCGGGGGAAGTTGAAGCTGAACTTGTACCGCATGCTTTGCAGCATGCCGGAGAGGTTGGTGGAATCGGCGCCGCCGGACATGTCCTTGCCCAATGCACTGGCATAGCGGTTGCTTGTGCGCACCAGCGTGCTGCCCTCCCAGCGGAAAAATGCGTGCGGCGGGCCGGTGCTGTCGGGCATGAGCACATTGAGCGCGCTGTTCAGCGCGGCCAGGTCGGCAAAGCTGAAGCTGATACGCTGCACAAAGCCGTCCTTTTCAAGCTTCAGCTTCACGTGCTTGATGCCCTGCAACTGCCGGAGGGCCTTGGCATGCTCTTCCATGCCGGTGGCCATGGGTTCCTGTTCGCCCTTCCCCTTCTTCCTTGCCTTGCCGCCCTGGTCCAAGGCATCCATCATGGCGCCCAAGGCGCTCATGTCCATCACGTACTCCATGGTGCCCCCCCCGTTTTTGCGGAAGGTGTAGTGCTCCTCGATGGTGATGCATCCTGAAACCAGCATGACCAGCGCCAGCGCGGCCATTTTCAGGAACGTGCGCTTGCTTGGGGTGAGGGGTCCCATGGAAGGGGGCGGATGGTTGATCGGCCAAAGATATTCCGGCATCACAGCACGCAGCGGCTGGTGTTCGGTGCGGGCCGGTCACCGGGCGTTCCACATGGGCCCGGTGCCCTGCACGGCATCCATGCCGGCCCGCGGGCAACGCGGCAACTGCCGCTTCCCTCACAACGCCAATCTGCCCTGCTTTTCCATGGCCATGCGTAGCTGCCCCACTTCCTTGCGCAGGTCCAGCACGCTCTTGGAAAGCTCATCCCTGCTCAGGTTGGGCTCGGGCATTTCATGGCTGATGAAGTGTACGAACTTCCAGATCTCCAGCACTTCGGAGATGGGCACCTCGTAGGGCTGGTACACGGGGTTGGTGCTGCACAGCAGCAGGGTGCCGGTGGTCTTCAGTTGGTTGTACACCACCTTGAAGACGATGCCGTCCTCCTTGGTGATGATGATGTAGGGCTGGCCGTCGCGCAGGGTCTGCCAGTTCTGCACGTACTCGCCGGTAACCCATGCGCCCTCGCCCACGGGCGGCATGCTGTCGCCGCTGATCTGGAAGGTGCGGTACTTGCGGTCCCGGCTCAGGAAGGGCATCTGGAAGGTGGGCAGCACGCTGATGTACTCGGGGTCGGCGTAGCCCAGGGCGTAGCCGGCCTTGGCCTTGTGGTTCACCAGTTCGATGTTCTCGCGGTCGCCATTGTCCACGGTGGTGGAAAGCACGCGCAGGCGCCTCCCGCTGAGGTCCACGTCGCCGCCGCGCTCCAGGATGCCGAGCTGGCTTTCGCTCAGCTGCGTCAGGTCATCCTTCAACAGCCTGTCCAGGCTTACCCTGAAGTAGCCGCTGATGCGCACCAGCAGGTCCAAGGAGGGTTCCGCGCTGCCGTTCTCGTAGCCGCTCCAGCTGGATCGCTTTACGTCCAGGCCGATGGCGGTTTCCTCTTGTGAGCGGCCGCGGCGGCTGCGCAGCAGCTTGATGTTGGGTCCGAAGAAGGGATGGCTGATCATGCTTCACGGGGTGTTGATGAAGCAAAGGTAATGACATTTTTCACGACTTTGCATTGACGGATTATCCAGCAGGCATCGAGGGCCACGGATTAACCTTCCGATCAATCCTCGGTTCCCGCACCCAGCAACGTATATCCCTCGCTCTTGGCCACGAAGGTGGCCGCCGTGATGTCGCCCACCACGTTCACCGCCGTGCGGCACATGTCCAGGATGCGGTCCACGCCGAGGATGATGTACATTCGTTCTGCCATTCGTGTTCAACCTAACCCCACAACCCGATGAAGCGCAATGCCGCCCTGCTTGGCTCACTCATGTTGATGGCCATTGCGGCCCAAGCCCAACCATACGTGCCGCCCGATTTCTATAACGAGCCTTACAAGAACCCCATAGGCTGGTTTGCCAACCAAGGCCAGTTGATCAACGAGAACGGGCAACCGCGCAATGACATCAAGTTCTCCAGCGTGGGCTGCGTGCCCAAGGCGTGCTTGGCAAAGAACTCGCAGGTGTATTTCCTGACCTACGAACATGGTGCCGCTCCTACGGATCCCGTAACCGTGATGCAGGTCTCCATGAAGCCGGACGGAAAGGCCCGCAAGGTGGATCCACAGGGCTTGGTCGTGAAAGACTGGTACCAGAACTTCTACCTGCCCCAGACCGCACCCGCCGGGGCCAGCCAAGTGCCGGGCTACAGCCGGGTGATCTACGAGGCATTTACAATGCCATCGACATGCACTTCTACAGCGGGAGCGGCGGCCAGAAGATGTCATTTGTCATGAGGCCCGGTTCAAATCCTTCCGACCTCCAACTTTTGTTCACCGGGCAGGACAGCCTGAAGGTGGACCTGTGGGGCAATTTGAAGGTGTACTACAACGGCCAGTACTATATCCTGCCGCAAGCGGTGGCCTACCAAGTGGGCACTGGCAACAGCATCATCCCCGTGAACTGGGCGGCCACCTATTCCCTTGTCTCCGGCGGCGGGGTGGTGAAGTTCAATTTCAGCACCTACAACCCTGCATTGCCGTTGGTGTTCCAGGTGGGGGCATTGCCTTCAACAGCACCGCCCAACACGGAGAACCTCTGCTGGTCCACCTACCTCGGTGGCACCAACGGCGACCAAGTGAACGCCAGTGCCATAGATGCAGCGGGCAACTTCTTCGTCACCGGTTACTCGTTACTATATGTTACATAGCATAGGCGACATTCCGTTCCCTAAAAAATGACTGCACAAGACCGGTGTCCGACTGGATCCCCCGCATGGTGTCGTGCACCAACTGCTTGAAGGACTTGTTCCCCCTG
>JAFEAI010000143.1 GCA_018266475.1 Bacteroidota bacterium | reverse complement strand
TGTCCCTTTCCCTCTTCGAGAAAATGCCCATTCAGCAAGCCTTTGCGCGAGATGCCAACACAACCGGAGACCTCGACCTCCGCAATCAGTTGGTATTGTTCGATTATTAACCGGACGCTACTAGCCCTGTATGATAAGTGTGGTGGGTGCGGCATTCACCTTGGTGCCTTGAACGGGCCGCTTGCCATGCACCTGCCCAGCAACGGGCGGTCCGCCGGAAGGAGCTGTAATTTCGCCGCACAACACGCAGCACCGTGCAGCTCACCTTTTTAGGAACCGGCACCAGCCAGGGCATTCCCGTGATCGGGTGCCGGTGCGAAGTGTGCCGCAGCAGCGACCCGCGCGACCGGCGCATGCGGTCTTCGGTACTGGTGCGCTGCGGGGAGGCCAACCTGCTGATCGATGCCGGCCCGGACCTGCGGCAGCAGCTGCTGCGCGAAGGCGTGCAGGACCTGGCGGCCGTGCTGCTCACCCATGAACACATGGACCACATTGCCGGCATGGACGACCTGCGCGCGTTCAGCTTTGCGCACGAGCCGCCCCGCCCCGTGGAGGTATATGCGGATGCCAGGACGCTGGCGGCCGTGCAGCGCGTATATGCATACGCCTTCGCAGGAAGCGGCTATCCGGGCGTGCCGCAGTTCAACCTGCACGCCATAGCGGACCAGCCGTTCAGCGCGGGCGGCGTTTCCATACTGCCCGTGGAGGTGATGCACCACCACCTGCCCGTGCGCGGTTTCCGTATCGGCAACTTGGCCTACATCACCGATGCCAAGACCATTGCGCAGGGGGAGAAGGAGAAATTGCGCGGATTGGACGTACTGGTGGTGAACGCCCTGCGCCTGGCGCCCCACATTTCGCACTTCAATGTGGAGGAGGCGCTGGCACTGATCGAGGAGTTGGCCCCCGCCCGGGCCTTCCTCACGCACATCAGCCATTACATGGGCAGGCACGCCTCCGTGGGCCTGCCCGCCCGTGTGCAGCTCGCCTACGACGGGTTGCAGGTGGACCTTTAGCACCCCGGTGTGCCGCCCGGGGCATCGGCCAGGGCATTTGCCTGCGGCGGTTGCATCTTTGCCGCATGGCGCTTAGCTCCGCACTTTTGGAGGCGGCCGTGGACCAATTGGCCACGCTGCCCGGCATTGGCAGGCGCACGGCCATGCGCATGGCCCTTGATCTGCTGCGGCGCGAAGTGCCCGAGGTGGTCCGCTTCAGCGAGGCCGTGAGGCGGCTGCGCGAAGAGGTGGTCTATTGCAGTGAATGCTGCAACATCAGCGACCAGCCCCTGTGCGCCATCTGCGCCGACCCCCGCCGGGACCGCACCCTGATCTGCGTGGTGGAGGACATCCGCGATGTGATCGCCATAGAGAACACCCACCAGTACAAGGGCCTTTACCACGTGCTGGGCGGCGTGATCAGTCCCATGGACGGCGTGGGGCCGGACGACCTGCACGTGAAGGAGCTGCTGGAACGCACCGCACGTGGCGGCATACAGGAAGTGGTGCTTGCGCTGGGAGCCACCCTGGAAGGCGACACCACCAGCTTCTTCCTGCACCGCAAGCTGGCCGGCGCCGGGCTGCAGGTAAGCATGATCGCGCGCGGCATCAGCGTGGGCGGCGACCTTGACCAGGTGGACGAAATGACCTTGGGGCGCAGCATCGCCGACAGAAAGCCCTACCAGCAGCACGCCCATGCGGGATGAAGGCGCACCGCATGCCGACCCGCAACAGGGAGGCAAGCCATTCGTTGGGGCTGCGGTCCCCCGGGCCCAGCATGCCATGAAGCTCAGCGTGGTCATCGTCAACTACAACGTAAAGGCCTATTTGGAGCAGTGCCTGCGCACGGTGCAGGAAGCGCTCAAAGGCTTGGAGGGCGAGGTGTTCGTGGTGGACAACCAGAGCACGGACGGCAGCGTGGACATGGTTCGGCACGAGTTTCCCGCAGTGAAGCTGCTGGCCAACAAGGAGAACATCGGCTTTAGCCGCGCCAACAATCAGGCCATCCGCGCATGCAGCGGCGAATACATCCTGCTGCTCAATCCGGACACCGTGGTGGGCGAGGACGTGTTCCGCAAGGCGGTGGCCTTCATGGATGCCAACCCGCGGTCCGGCGGGCTTGGCGTAAAAATGATCGACGGCACGGGCCGGTTCCTGCCCGAAAGCAAGCGGGGCCTGCCCACCCCTACGGTGGCCTTCTACAAGATCATCGGATTGTCGCGGCTTTTTCCGCGCAGCCGCCATTTCGGCCGCTATCACCTCGGCCACTTGCCGGAGAATGAAGCCGCTTCCATCGAGATCCTCTCTGGGGCCTGCATGTTCCTGCGCCGAAAGGTGCTGGACCAGGTGGGCCTGCTGGACGAGAGCTTCTTCATGTACGGGGAGGACATCGACCTCAGCTACCGCATCCTCCTCGGCGGCCATGAGAACTGGTACTTCCCCCAGGCGCGGATCATCCACTACAAGGGGGAGAGCACCAAGAAGAGCAGCGTGAACTACGTGTTCGTCTTCTACAACGCCATGGTGATCTTCGCCCGCAAGCACTTCACGCGGCGCGGCCCCCAATTGTTCTCGGCGATCATCCGGGGCGCCATCTACCTCAGTGCGGCAGGCGCCATTGCCATGCGCTTCCTCAACAGGGCCCTGCTGCCGCTGCTCGACATGGCCCTGCTGATGACGGGCCTCACCGTGCTGCACGGCCTTGGGCAGGGCGCCATGCCCCCGCTGTGGGAGCGTGCGGCATGGGCGGCCGGGGGAGCGGTCATCCTGGCGGCCATGGGCGCCTATGACCTGCCCCGGCGGGCGGCCGGCGTGTGGAAGGGCCTGGCGGTAATTGCCCTGGCCAGCCTGGCAGCGGGGCACTGGCCCCAGGGCGCGTTCTGGTGGCCCATGGCCCTGCTGGCCGCCATGGGCGGGCTCATGGCAGGGGCGCGCATCCTTTTCAGGGCCGGCCGCGAAGGAGGTAATGCAACCTCACCTGCGGAAAGTGCCCGCATCCTGGCCATCGGGTCTCCGGATGAGGCCAAACGCGCACTGGCGCTGCTCTGGCAAACGCATTACGGGCTGGGAAAGGAAGTTACGCTTGACATCCGCGCCTTGGGAAAGGGGGATGATGCACATCAAATACGCCAATTGGCGCGGCGGGAACGCATCCATGAAGTGGTGTTCTGCGCGCCGGACCTGCCCATGGGCAGGGTGATCGCCCTGATGGAGCAGCTGAAGGCCGACGGGGTGGTCTTCAAGATCGCCCAGCCTGCAAGCAAGTTCATCATAGGCCCTGGCACCACCGAGAGCTTGAACGACCTGTTGATCCTGCGGGACCATGCAGCGAACAGCTCATCCGCCTTGCGGCACCGCCGCATGCTCGATGTCTCCCTTGCCCTCTTCTTCCTGGCCACCTTGCCCGTGGGCCTCTGGTTTGTGGACCACCGTGCCGGATTCGTCCGCAATTGCACAAACGTGCTTTTGGGCAAGCGCTCCTGGGTGGGGTATGCCTCACCCGTAGCCGACAAGCGCATCCCCTGGGTGATGCCCGGGATCCTGAACCCCGTGATGGCCGACCACCTGCGCCCGTCGCCCTTGACCTTAATACGCGCCGACCTGGAATATGCCAAGGATTACCGGGCCTTGCAGGACCTGCGGCGGGTGATCGGCAACTACCGTTTCCTGGGCAGGCCGGCCTGAGCGCGGGCAGGCCCGGCAAAGTATGCGCAGCCGGTTTGCAAGGCAGGGATAACTTCGCCGCCGAGGGCTATTCCGCCCCAAGCGAACAGAATGTCACAAATCGAGATCCTGCTGCCCAAGATGGGCGAGAGCGTGGCCGAGGCCACCATCATCAAGTGGTTGAAGAACGAAGGTGACCGGGTGGCCGCCGACGAGCCCATCGTGGAGATCGCCACGGACAAGGTGGACAGCGAGGTGCCCGCCCCGCAGGACGGCATACTGGTGAAGCGGCTCGTAAGCGAGCATGACGTGGTGCAGGTGGGGCAGCCCATCGCCATGCTGGGCGCTGAAGGCGCTACGGCAAAGCCTGCTGCGGCCGCGCCGCCGGTGCAGCACGCGGCGCCTGTTGCCAGGCCTGCCGCCGCACCGGTGCCGCAGGCAGACCACTCCGGGCCCGTTGGCCGCACCGGGCCCAGCGGCAAGTTCTACAGCCCGCTGGTGCGCAACATTGCGCAGCAGGAAGGGGTGTCCATGGCCGAGCTGGAAGCGCTTGCCGGCAGTGGCCAAGGTGGCCGCGTGACCAAGCAGGACGTGCTGGAATACCTGCCCAAGCGGGGCGGAATGCCTGCGGTAGCACCGGCCCAGGCCCCGGTGGCGGCTCCGGTTGCCGCCGCGCCTGCCGCGCCCGCTGCACCGGCCCCTGCCGTACAGGCTGCAGCGGCCGCACCAGCGGAGATCAAGCTGGCGCCCGGCGACGAACTGATCGAGATGGACCGCATGCGCAAGATGATCGCCGACCACATGGTGATGAGCAAGCGCACCAGCCCGCACGTCACCAGCTTCGTGGAGGCCGACGTGACCAACCTGGTGCTGTGGCGCAACAAGGTGAAGGCCGCCTTCGAGAAGCGTGAAGGCGAGAAGATCACCTTCACGCCCATCTTCATCATGGCCCTTGCCCAGGCCATCAAGGAAATGCCCCTGATCAACGTGCAGGTCAGCGGCGACAAGATCATCAAGAAGAAAGATATCAACATCGGCATGGCTGCCGCCCTGCCCAGCGGCAACCTCATTGTGCCGGTGGTGCGCAACGCCGACAGGTACAACCTGGTGGGCCTCACCAAAACGGTGAACGACCTGGCCAACCGCGCGCGCCAGAACAAGCTCTCCCCGGACGAGATCAGCGGGGGCACCTACACCCTCACCAATGTGGGCACCTTCGGCAACGTGCTGGGCACCCCCATCATCAACCAGCCGCAGGTGGCCATCATGGCGGCGGGCGCCATCCGCAAAAAGCCGGCGGTGCTGGAAACCCCGTCGGGCGACGTGATCGCCATCCGCCACATGATGTACCTGAGCCACAGCTACGACCATCGCGTGGTGGACGGCGCACTCGGGGGAAGGTTCGTCCGCCGCGTGGCCGACATCCTCGAGGCCTGGTCCATGGATACCGAGATCTGAGCGTATAATTCCGGGCATTGCGGAAAAAACATACATTAGCCACCCACCATTGGGCTCCCATAACGGGGCCACCGAATCCAAAAGCGATGACGAGATCCTTGTACGCAGCCGCATCCACCTTCGCCCTGTACCTCCTGGGCTCCGCAGGGGTGATGGCGCAAAAAAGCACCGCCACCTTCGAGGAGGGCAGCCGCTTGATGGAGGAACGTTTCTACGGCCCCGCCGCCGAGGTGTGGAGAACGCTTATCGACAAGGACCCGAACAACGCCAACCTCAACTGGAAGGCGGGCCAGGCCTACATGCTTTCGTACAATGAAAAGCAGAAGGCCATGCCGTTCCTGGTGGCTGCCGCAGCCAATCGCACCAACCGCTACGGGGGGCTCAACACCTCCGGCTACGACCCCTTCGACCCCAAGGAGCGCAACGCCCCCATCGAGGTGGATTACTGGCTGGCAAAGGCCTACCACCTGAACAACCAGTTCGACCTGGCCGACACCTATTACCAAAAATTCATCGCGGAGGCCGGCGACCGCAACGACTTCAAGGCGCTTGCGCAGCAGGGCCTGGTGCAAACCGCCAATGCCCGCACCCTGATGGCCGATCCCAAGCAATACCAGATCAGCAACATCGGGCCCGTGGTCAATTCGCCATTCCCAGATTTCAGCCCCGTGATCAGCGTGGACGGAAACGCCTTGTTCTTCACCTCCCGCCGCATCCGCCCGGACAGTTCCAACCAGGACGTGATCGACCCCCTGACCGGCCTGCCCTTCGAGAACATCTATGTGAGCTACAAGGACCGCAATGGAAAGTGGCAGGCGCCCGAGCCCCTGAACATCAACCCGCCATTCGGCCACCTGGCCACTTCCAACGTATCCGCCGATGGCCAAACACTGATCATCTACCGCGATGACACGGGCGACGGCAACCTTTACGAAAGCAAGCTGGTGGGCGAGGTGTGGAGCGACCCTGTGAAAATGGGCAGCGACATCAATTCCAAGTCCTGGGAAACCCACGGTGCCCTCAGCGCGGACGGAAACACCTTCTACTTTATCAGCAACCGCCCGGGCGGATACGGCGGCCGCGACATCTACCGAGTGGTGAAGCTGCCCAACGGCGAATGGAGCAAGGCGCAGAATCTGGGCCGCACCGTGAACACGCCCTACGAGGAGGACGGCGTGTTCATCCACCCCAACGGCCACACCATGTATTTCTCCAGCACCGGCCACAACAGCATGGGCGGGTTCGACATCTTCAGCACCGAGCTGCAGGCCGACGGCACTTGGAGCACACCGGTAAACATCGGCTATCCCTTGAACACCGTGGATGACGACGTGTTCTTCGTAACCACCGCCGACGGGCGCAGGGGCTATTTCAGCTCCGACAAGATGGGCGGCTACGGCGAGAAGGACATCTACTTCGTGGATTTCCCCCAAGAGATGGAAACCGAGGGCCTGGCCGTGCTCAAGGGCTTTGTGATCCCCGCGCCCGGCGAACAGCTGCCGGCCAGCGCCATCCTGTACGTTACCGACAAGGCCACCGGCGAAGTGAAAAGCTACAAGCCCCGCCAGCGCGATGGGGTGTACGTGGCTATCCTGGCCCCCTGCAAGAACTACAACCTCGATTACCGCATCAACGACAAGACCATCCACACGGAGGACATCTTCGTGGAATGCGAAAGCGCCTACCAGGAGATCAATAAGGAGGTATACCTCAATCCGGTCTCCATTGCCGGTGCGGCCGGTGTGGTGGAGCTGCCCAAGGGTTCGCCTCCGGGAAGCAAGGAGAAGGGCCTGCCTGTGAAGGGCAAAGAAAAGCAGGTGGAAGGCGGCGTGAAGGAGGATGTACTGACCACCGTGATGCCGGCTGAAACGAAAGGTGCTGCCCAGACGGGAGCCAAGGAACCCTCCGTGAAAACGCCCGTAACCAAGGAAACCACGGAAAAGGAGGCTCCGGTAAAGGGCAAGGTGCCTGCGGCCAACCCGAAAACCGATGCGGAACGCAAGCAGGAAGGGGAGAAGCACGTTACCCCCGATGCCACCTACAGCGCGGAATTCGTGAAATTCCACGGCTACAACGAGAAGGCGATCGACACCAACGACCCCAAGTGGCAGGAATTCGTCAGCAAGGTGGTGGCCTTGCTGGACAAGCAGGCCACGGTGAACATCATCATCGAGGCCAGTGCCTCGCATGTGCCCACCAAGACCTACGGCACCAACGACAACCTGAGCAACAGCCGCATGGAAGAGGCCAGCAAGCAGCTGGTGGAGGCTGTGAAGGCCGCCGGCAAGGACCCCAAAAACCTGCTGCTGGGCTCGGTGAACCACCTAGTGCAAGGGCCCAAATACCAAGGCGACTACAAGGACACGGCCAAGTACGGCAAGTTCCAGTACGTGAAACTGAAGGCCCGCTGATCGCGATTGTTCAAAAAACGGAAGAGCCCCCGCACCAACGGGGGCTTTTTCTTGCCCAACTTGCGGGCATGAACCTTCACCTTCAACGGCCCCTGGCCGTGTTTGACCTGGAGACCACGGGCACCCGCATCGGGCACGACCGCATTGTGCAAGCGGCCGTGGTGCGCCTGAACCCCGATGGCAGCCGTGAGCGCTGGCAAACCCTGGTGAACCCCGAAATGCACATACCCGCCGAAGCCACTGCGGTGCATGGCATTTCCGATGCGGACGTGGCCGATGCGCCCACGCTGGCGCAAGTGGCCGATGAGCTTATCCGCCACCTTGCCGGCTGCGACCTGTGCGGGTTCAACGTGCTCCGCTTCGACCTGCCCTTCCTCGCCGAGGACCTCTTCCGCGCAGGCAAGGATTGGGACAGCAGCCAGGTGCGCGTGGTGGACGTGCAGCGCATCTACCACCAGATGGAGCCCCGGAACCTCAGCGCCGCGCTCAAGTTCTACTGCGGCAAGGAACACGCCGGCGCCCACGATGCCTTGGGCGACGTGGAAGCCACCGCCGATGTGCTGCTCGCCCAGCTGGAGCGCTACCCGGACCAGCTACAGGGAACCGTGGATTTCCTCGGCGAGCTGAGTGGCGACAGAAAGCGCAGCCCCGATGCCGCAGGCAAGCTGGCCTACGACGAACAAGGCCACATCTGCCTGACCTTTGGAAAGTACAGGGGATGGCGCCTGGAGAACATTGGCAACACCGACCCCGGCTATATGCAGTGGCTGCTGGGCAAAGCGGAACTGCCGGGCAGCACGCTGGCCATCATGCGCGGCGTACTGGCCGAAATACATGGGTAAGCACCTTTCCGCCAGCCCACCACGCCACTGGGGCAGAACCGCCAACCACCACACCGTCCACATAGAACTACAGCCATGAAGGTCATCTGCATCGGGCGCAACTACGCCGACCACGCCAAGGAACTGGGCACGGAGACGCCCACCGAGCCCATCTTCTTCCTCAAGCCCACCACGGCATGCCTTTATCCAGGCCAGCCCATCCGCCTGCCGGACATCCCCGGCGAGATCGAACATGAGCTGGAACTGGTGCTCATGATCGACAGCTACGCCAAGGATGTGCCCGCCAGCATGGCCCTGGGCCTTGTTGCCTCATTCACCCTGGGGCTGGACCTTACGGCGCGCACCCTGCAAAACCAGCTGAAGGCAAAGGGCCTGCCCTGGGAAAAGGCCAAGGCATGGGACGGCTCGGCCGTGCTGGGCGAAGTGGAACTGCCCATGACCGCCTCCACCGACCTTCAGGCATTCACCATGGAACTGAAAAAGAACGGGCAAACCGTGCAGAAGGACACCACCGCCAACATGATCTTTCCCGTGGCGGACCTGATCGCCTACGTGTCCCGGTTCATCACCTTGGAGCCGGGGGACCTGCTGTTCACAGGCACTCCCGCCGGCATCGGGCCCATCGCGGAAGGCGATGTGCTCGAAGGCTTCCTCAACGGTAAACGCCTGCTGCACGCAACCGTGGGGAAACGGTAGCTTTGCACCCTTATTTCCAGCACCACCCGACCCATGGCCAAGATCGTCAATGTAGGCAACATCGCTTGTGGCAGTGACCAGCTGTTCCTGATCTCCGGCCCGTGCGTGATCGAGCAGGAAAGCATCATGATGCGCACGGCGGAGAAGCTGCGCGAAGTGAGCGAACGCACCAAGGTGCCCGTGATCTATAAGAGCAGCTTCATGAAGGACAACCGCAGCAGCGTGGAGTTCTATATGGGGCCCGGCTTGGACGAGGGATTGAAGATGCTGGAGAAGGTGAAGAAGGAATTCGGGTTCCCGCTGCTGACCGACGTGCATTACCCAAGCCAAGTGAAGGCCACGGCGGAAGTGTGCGACGTAGTGCAGATCCCGGCCTACCTCTGCATGCAAACCACGCTGGTTACCGAGGCCGCCAAGACCGGTGCGGTGATCAACCTGAAGCACGGGCAGTTCCTGGCCCCGGACAACATGGCCAAGCCGGTGAAGAAGATCGAGAGCACCGGCAACCACAAGATCATCCTCACCGAGCGCGGCTTCGTGCTGGGCTATAACGACCTCGTGGTGGACCCCCGTGCCTTCTACCACTTGCGCCAAACGGGCTATCCCGTGGTGTTCGACATCACGCACAGCATCCGCAAGTACGGCATCCCCAGCGCCGACCCGCGCGGCGGCAACCGCGAGTTCCTGCCCACAATCGCACGGGCCGGCGTGGCCGCAGGCGTGGACGGCATCTTCATCGAAACACATCCCGACCCCGGCACCGCGCTGTGCGATGCCGCCAGCCAGCTCTGCGTATACGACCTCGAGGAATTCATCAAGCCCCTCTTGGACCTGCACGCCGTGGAAGCGAAATACCGTGAAAACCCCGTGACCGCCTGACGCTGTACAGCGGAGCTGTACAGTCGAGCTGTACAGTCGAGCTGTACAGTCGACCCACTGGGTCGACGCAACAGTTCGACGCAACAGATCAGCAACAGAAGCCCCAACAAGACCACTCACAGCCCAACGCATTATCCCCAACATGGAACTCTACTTGGACAGCGCAGACATCAAGGAGATCGACGAAGCCTTCAAGCTCGGCTTCCTCACCGGCCTCACCACCACGCCCACCTTCATGCACCGCGGCGGCGTGAAGGACATCGACAAGATGATCCTGGACCTGGCCAAGAAGGTGCCCATCCTGCAGGTGGAAGCCTTGGGTGAAACCGCCGAAGAAGTGGTGAAGGAGGCCAAGCGCCAGCTGAAGATGGGCCTGAAGAAGGAGACCACCGTCTTCAAGATCCCCGTGAGCCTGGAAGGGCTGCGTGCCTGCAAGATGCTGCGCAATGAGGGCATCATGGTGAACGTACACCTGGTGTACACGCTGCAGCAGGCCTACATGGCCATGCAGGCCGGGGCAAGCTACGTGTGCCCGCTGGTAGGCCGCCTGCAGGACCAGGGCCATGATGCCTTGGCACTGGTGGAGCAATGCGTGCGTGCCGTGAACTACTACGGCTACGACACCAAGATCATGTTCAGCAGCGTGCGCACCGTGGAGCATGTGCGCAACGCGGTGGAGCTGGGCGTACACACCATCACCGTGCCCTGGAAGCTGATGAAACAGCTTACCGACAACCACTTCACCGCCATCGGCACCAAGCAGTTCTATGTGGACACGCGCCTGATCACAATGAAGGTGAAGGACGTGCTCTCGCGCAGCAACCCTGTGGTGAAGGACAGCGCCACCGTCAGCGAGGCCCTGGTGGAAATGACCAAGCATGGCTTCGGTGCCGTGATGGTGGCGGATGCCAAGGGCAAGAACGTGGGCGTGTTCACTGACGGCGGGCTGCGCCGCGGCATCGAAAAGGAAGGCAACAAATTCCTGGCGAAGAAGCTCAGCACGCTGAAATTCAACGCGCCCTTCACCATCAGCCCCGAAGCCTTGCTGGACGAGGCCCAGAAAGCATTCAAGGAGCACAAGGTGGACACGCTGAGCGTAAGCGAGAACGGGAAGCAGCTCGGCATGCTGGACATCCAGGACCTGATGAAGGCGATCGCAGGGTAGCAGGTTGCCCGTGGCCCATTGTCAGTTGTCAGTTGTCAGTTGTACGGCTGCCGACCAGCACTGCGATCGTGGACCGTAACCACAGGAAACGGGCGTGATGCCTTCTGCACACTGACAACTGACTACGAATGCCCTCAACCAGATACCTGCACGATCCTGAAGCCCTGAAAGACCGCGCCCGCGGCATCAAGGCCGTGCTCTTCGACTGGGACGGCGTGTTCAACGACGGTTGGAAGGACCTCGACGGCGGCAGCCCGTTCAGTGAGGTGGGCAGCATGGGCGTGAACATGTTGCGCTTCGCGCTATGGCTGCGGCACAGGGCCAACCCACCGGCGGCAATACTTACCGGGCAGGTCAATCCGATCGCTGGGAAATTCGTGCGGCGCGAGCGGTTTCAGGCCATGTACATGGGCTACATCAACAAGCCCGATGCCTTCGCGGATTTCCTGCGGGCAAACGCCTTGCAGCCCCGGGAGGTGGCCTTCTTCTTTGATGATGCCATCGATCTTTCCGTGGCCCGGCAATGCGGATTGCGCATCCTGATAGGCCGCAGGGGCGGTGAGCGCTTCACCGATCACGTGGTGCAGCGCGGCGATGCGGATATGGTGACGGCTTGCAGCGGTGGTGAGAACGGCCTCCGGGAAGGGTGCGAAGCCGTGATCGACCTGCTGGGCAACTTCGCGGAGGTGTTCGATCACCGCGCCGCATACAGCGAAACGTACCAGCACTATTTGCGCGAGCGCAACACCACGGTGCCCATCGTGCGCAACGGGGCGCGTTGAGCGGAGCGGATCAGCGCACCGCCACTCGCGCCGTGTTCCTTCCAGGCTCCAGCAGCACCGCAGCCAAATTGAAGGGTGGCCCCGTGCTTGCCGGTGCATCATTGCCGTAGCCCACCGGTTCCTTGGGCCAGCCCAGCCAGCTGGTGTTCAGCCTGCCGTCGGCATTCGTGTCCTGGAACACCCTCACCGCCCAGGGCCCGGGCTTCAAGCTGTCGAAATCACAAGCGGCCGTGCCGCCTTCCACCGGCACCGTGCGGATGATGCAGCCAACTCCCGTGTTGTAGGCCTTGCGGTCGGGGCACACCGCCACGTGGAGCGTGCCGCCGAGCCGGGGCTTTTCCACCACCATCGCCACGCGCAGCATGGCCTGTTGGGCGGCGGCCGGCAGCGGTAGTGCCGCCAAGAGAATGATCATTGCCCGCAGCATGTGTTCAGAAGGTGACGGGTGCAGCCGCGGCCTTGGCCAAAGCCGCCAGGAACTCCTGCCGGGGTATTTCCACCGCGCCCAGGCTGGTGGTGTGCGCGTTGGCATATTGCGTGTCGAAGAGCTGGAACCCGCGTTGCCGAAGATGGTCCGCCAGGTGGTGGAAGGCCGCCTTGCTTGCGTTTGCATGCAGGCTGAACATGCTTTCACCGAAGAATGCCGCACCGATGCTTACCCCATAGATGCCGCCGACCAGGCGTTCGCCCAGCCAAGTTTCCACACAGTGGGCATGCCCGGCACGGTGCAGCCCGGTGTAGGCTTCCACCATGGCGGGGCTGATCCAGCTTTCGCCATGCGCGGTGGCGCAGCATTCCATCACCGCGTGGAACGCGGTGTCGATGCGCATTGTGAAGCCTGCGCTGCGCAGGAAGCGCTTCAGGCGCTGGTTGGGGCGGATGCGCTCCAGGGGAAATACCGCGCGCGGATCGGGGTGGTGCCACTGGATGCGCCCATCCTCATCCGCCATGGGAAAAAAGCCCTTGCCATAAGCGGACAGGAGCAGGGGCGGGGAGAGCACCGGCATACCGTCGGAGCACAGCATGGTTCACTCGGCCTTCACGATGTGCCGGGTGATCCTGGAATCACCGACCTGCACGGTGATCACATAGGCCCCCGGGCGGATCCGGTTGAGCAGGTCGTCCTGGATGCGCACCCTGGCGTAGGTTTCCGGCTCCAGCCCGGTGCATGTGCCCCACACCTGCTTGCCGAGCATGTCGCAGATGCGGAGGTCCATGGTATTGGCGGTTCCGGCGTACACCTCGATGTCCAGGAAGTTGGTGAACGGCACGGGCATCACGCCCAGGGCCGTTGGTGCGGACAATCCGGTGATGTCGCGACCGCCAAGCAGCAGGTGCGCGCGCCAGAAATCGGGGATGCCGTATCCGATGTCGTCATTGGGGGAGTCGTGGATGGAGGCGCTGGCGCGGATGGCGGCCATCACCTCGTGGGCGGTGCGGTCCTGGTGCAGTTGCCACAGGCATGCGCTTAGGCCGGCCACCAGCGGGCTGGCGAAGGAGGTGCCATTGATGGGCCCGGTGTTCCAGCCGCCGCCATCAAGCCCGATGGTGTGCAGGCCCATGGCGGCCACGTCGGGCTTCACGCGCCCGTCGGCGCTGGGCCCGCGCGAGCTGAAGTTGGCCACCATGCGGTCGGCGTCCACCGCGCCCACGGCCAGGATGTCGAACGCATCGGCGGGCACGCTGATGTAGTGCCACGGCAGCGCGCCGCTGTTGCCCGCGCTGTTCACGGGGATCATGCCCTTTTTCGCGGCGATGCCTGCGGCGATGGACATGCGCGCGGTGTGGCCGTTGAGGTCGGCGTAGGTGTGGTTCTGCGTGCTGTCGTCGAAGGTGGTGTAGCCCAGGGAGGTGTTCAGCACGTCGCAGCCGATGCTGTCGCAAAGCTCGGCGCCGCTTACCCAGTTGTCCTCCTCCACGATGTATTCGGTGGCGGCGTTCTCGGTGCGCACCAGTGCGTAGTTTGCCAAGGGCGCGGTGCCGGCCAGCTTGCCGGGCACCTCACCGGCCATCACGGAGAGCACGCTGCGGCCGTGGTAGTGCGCACGGAACACATCCGCCCCATGGTCCACCAGGTCGCTGGCAAGTACGATGCCGTTGCGTGCGCGCAGGCTGGCCAGGCCCGGAAGGATGTCGGCATCCAGGAAGCCGGCATCGAGCACGCCGATGAGCATGCCCTGGCCCAGGGCATTGCCCACTTGCTGCAGCAGGTGGCCGTTCATCATTTCGATCTGCCGCAGCGACCATCCGTAGAGCTGCTGGTAGGTGGCCCTTTCCTGCGGGAATTTGTTGGCCATGGCGGTTGGCCGCCCACGGCCATCTTGCGTCAGCTTTACCACGTGTACAAAGGGGAGCAGGCCCAGGCTGTCGAGTCCGAGGGTGTCCGTGCTGCGGATGGTGACGGCGTTCAGCCACTTGCTCACATTGAGCACCTGCATTTGCACGGCGGCGTGCAGTTGGGCGATGTAGGCCGGGTCCACGGGCAGGTCCAACGAGTCGATGGGGATGTGCTGGCGCGCGCGGCGCTCCAGCGCACGCGGCCCCAGGTAGGCTTCAGGCTGTGCCAGGCTGTATGGTGTATGGCCCTTGCCGGTGAACTGCACCCAGTAGGTGGCCGGTGCTGTTTGCGCATGTAGTGCCGCCGGCGTGGCCAGTGCAGCGAGCAGCGGAAGGGCCAACCAGCGCATGGTCCGTTGCATGGCCGGTTCAATGGCCGTAGCCGGTGGCCACTTGCTTGTACCAGGTGCCGTCCACCTTCTGCACGCCGTTCACGTACTGCGTGTTGGTGCTGTCCACTTGGCGGTACACCAGGCCCACGTGCTTGGCGTAGCGTTCCCAGTAGGTATTGGTCACCACGGCGTTGTTGAAGTAGGTGGTCTTCACCAGGATGGTGCTGTCGAAGTTCATGCCGTTGACGCTCCAGGGCACGTCCACCTCGGCGTAGGTGAGTTCGTAGGGGCGGCCGGTGTTCAGGGCATTGGTGTTCCAGTACTGGCCTGTGCGCGGCGGGAACACCAGCTTGATGCGGCGCTGGTTTTCCTCGGCCCGCTCGGCATTGAGGGCGGTGCGCACCTGCCACCACACGTCCTTGGGCACCCATTCGCCGCTGGCGCTGTCTAAGGTGGACCGCAGCAGGCGTTGCGCGTTTCGTCCTTCGGGATCGGTGAAGGAATTGGTGATCTGCTCGCGGAGCGCATAGCGCGCACTGCCGGTAACGCCGGTTCTGTCGCTGCGCCAGAGGGTGTCCACCGTATAGTGTACCCAGCGTCCGCTGTCGGTGGGGAAATAGGCGTATCCGAGGTCCGGGCGGGGTGCCGGTTCATCCTTGCCGCAGCCTGTGGCAACGGCAAGCAGCAGCGGCAGGGCGGTCAGCAGCTTGTTCATGGGTGTTGGGGTTGGCGGTCGATGAATCCTCCTCCGACCAGGTCGTCTCCATCGTAAAAGACGGCACTTTGCCCTGGTGCGATGCCTGCCACCTTGGCGTGGAAATCCACACGCACATGTGTACCGTCCATGCGGATGGTGGCCGGGGTGCCCTTGTCCTTGTAGCGCACCTTGGTCACCGTTTCCATTTCGCCCTGCAAGGCCGGCACTTTCACGAAGTTCGGTTGGCGCACCCACGCGCTCTGCTTGTCCAGCTCCTCCTTGGCGCCCAGCACCACGGTGTTTGTTTCCGGGATGATCTGCGTAACGTACATCGGCGTGCCCGTTGCAATGCCCAGCCCTTTGCGCTGGCCGATGGTGAAGAAGGGGTATCCGTCGTGCTCGCCGAGGGCGGCCCCGTCGGTGCCCACCAGCTTGCCGTGCGCGAGCTTTTCAAAGGCGGCCGGGTCTTTCCGTTTCAGGAAGCCCCGGTAGTCATTGTCCGGGATGAAGCAGATCTCGTAGCTCTCGCTTTTGTGCGCCAGCTCGGGGAATCCGCTTTTTTCGGCCATTCCGCGGATCTCGCTTTTGCGGAAGCCGCCGATGGGAAAGCGGGTGCGGGCCAGGTTTTCCTGCGCAAGGCCCCACAGCACATAGCTCTGGTCCTTGCTTTCATCCAGGCCCTTGCTCACCAGGTAGCGCCCGTTTTCTTCGCGCACCTTGGCATAGTGTCCGGTGGCGATCAGCTCGCAGTCCAGCATGTCCGCGCGTTTCAGCAGGGCTTCCCACTTGATGAAGGTGTTGCAGAGCACGCAGGGGTTGGGCGTGCGCCCGGCCATGTATTCCCGGGTGAAGTTGCCGATGATGGCATCGCCGAACTCCTCCCGCAGGTCGATGATCATGTGGTGGAACCCCAGGCGCACGGCCATCTCCCGGGCATCGTTGATGCTGTCCAGGTCGCAGCAGCCGGTAACGCGCTTGCCGGTGCCGCCGGCGGCATAGTCCCAGGTCTTCATGGTAACGCCGATCACCTCATAGCCCTGCTCGTGGAGCATCAGCGCGGTCACCGAACTGTCCACGCCGCCGCTCATGGCCACCAGTATCCTGCCGTGCTTGCTCATGGCTTTGCGCCGCCCGTGGCAGGGGCGCCATTTTCGTACACGATGGTGGAGGTCAGCTTGCCCTTTTCATCATATTCCTTTACCGGGCCTTGCAGCACGTCGTTCCTGTAGGTGCCTTCGCGCTTTTTCGTCTGCCCGGTGAGCTTGCGCTCCACGTCCGCTTTTTCGTTTCCGGCGGGGCCCAACTTGGCGGGTTCGTTCGCCCACTTCCCGTTGTCGTACCACTCGGTGAACGGGCCTTCCCGCTTCCCGTTCCTGTAGGTGGCCTCGCTCTGGGGCTGCCCGTCCTCCCAGTATTCGGTGAAGGTGCCGTTCTCGTATTTGGTGCGCACCAGTTTGCCCTGGGCGTACAGGGCCTGCATCTTCACCGAGCCGTTGTCGTTGTAGTACGACCAGCCGCCATCGCGGTCGCCGTTCACGTACCGTCCCTCGATCTCCTTTTGGCCGTTGGGAAAGAAGTAGGTCTCGGTGCCGTCGGGCTCGCCGTTCACGTAGTTGGCCTTGTAGCGCGGCTTTCCATCCTCGAAGAACTGCGCGGCCGGCCCTTGGGCCTTTCCGTTCTTGAAGGTGCGTGTTTCCGCCGCGGTGCCGTTGGCATAGAAGCTGGTCATTGTGCCGTCCAGCTTGCCGGCCTTCCATTGTTCGGTGCTGCGCAGCACGCCTTTGTCGTCATAGTAGTTCCACGTGCTGTCCTTGTCCTGGCCCAGGTACCTTCCTTCGGCCATCAATTTGCCGTTGGGGTGGAAATGCCTGCCGTGCGCGGCCTTGCCGCCGGGATAGTTGTCGATGCGGCTTTCCACGGCACCCTCGGTGCTGTAGTAGGTGAAGGTGCCCACGGGCTTGTTGTCCTTGAACTGGCCTTCGTACCGGACCTTGTCGCTGCCCGCCCACATGCGCACCCATGGCCCTTGCTTGCGTCCTTGGGCATCCACTTGGTTGGCGGGCGCGGCAGGTTGGGCAACCAAGGCGGTAGTGAACAGACCTGGCAGAAGCATGAAGAGGGGGCGGATGGGCATGGAGTACGGCGCCAATGGCGGAGCGCAAATTTAACAACGGGGCAGGGGCGGGCGTGGTACGGGTCCACGGCCTTCCTTGCGGGATCAGGGTTCCAAAAGCCTTCTCAAGTAGTTGATCTGTCCCAGGTGCCAGCTGAGGTGGCCGTACAGGTGCAGCAGAAAATGCCCGGTATTGCTGGTATCCATGGGCAAAGGCGCGGGGAATGGCGTTTCCAGCTGCGCCGGGTCCAGCGCGCCCAGCCCAAGCTCCACGGAACGAATGGTGTGGTCCACTTCCTGCAGGAGGTGTGCCTTGGGCAGGTCTTTGGCGGAGAATTCCAGCGGGCGATCACGCACGTATTCCTCGCCGCCCAGCACATGGCCGATGTAGTGGCGCAGGTTGCCGCACAGGTGGAGGCACAGGTTTCCGGCGCTGTTGCTGATGCCGGGCAGCGTGCGCCACAGGTCGGCCTCCTGGCGGAATGCGGCAATCTCCCGGTGCAACGTGTGCAGGTCGCGCAGATACAAGGTGCGCAGGGCTTGGGTCAGCATTTGTGGGTGTGTGGGTTGAATCCGCAGCGGGCAAGAAAGAAGCATTGGCCCCCATTGGGAACCATGCAAGCGACAGGGCAGGCCGTATGCAGCGCGGCCCTCGCTCCAGTTATCCCGGATCGTTCACGCCGGCCTTATCCTGGTGGCGCATGGACAGGCAGAACAGCAGTTGGTCCTCCTCCTTGTCATAGCGCGTCAACAGGTCGTACTTATCACCCACAATGGGCAGCACCCGTGCCAATTGCTCCTCCATGGTGGGCACCTCGGCAGCCCTTGCGGCCGGGTCGGTTTCGTTGTTGGCGCGCGTGGTAAAGGCGAAGCATACGTTGGCCGTGCCGTCGGCACCTGTCTTTTGCATCACCTTCAGGGTGTTGTTGCCCTTGATGATCGGCAACACCGCCGCCAACTGTTCCTCAAAAGGCGTGGTTTGCGCCACGGGTTTCTGCTCCGCCGAGGAGCAGCCCGCAACAACTACGGTAGCCACAAGGCCCGCCGCAAGAACGGATCGCGTTTTCATTTTTGGTTGGTTTGGCATACCGAAGGTAATGCACCAGGAACGGGGATGAGTTCCGATGCGCAGGCCGACAACGAAAAAAGCCCCTCGGGAGAGGGGCTTTTTATGCGGTCCGGACGGGACTTGAACGACCTTTCTTTCACCCCTCCCGAAACCGCCTGAAAGCCGTGCTACTATTGGGTAAACCCTTGCCCGGCGGGGTAAAGAGAGGGAAAGCCAATATCGGTTGAAAGAAAGGAAAACCGACAACCAAACCGACAACCGACCGACAACCGACCTTTTTCGGGGTACATTTGGGGCATCCAGTATCAACCCATGAACGGCCATGCCCAAATACAACTTCAACCTGCGGAACGCATCCGCTGAAGGACCGACCCCCATCAACTTGGTCATCCGCTGGGGGAACCGGCGGCTTGTGTATCCCACCGGCGAAAAGATCCCACCTTGTTACTGGTGCGACAAGCCCGGACAACGGAACTTTCAACGGGCGAAGGAAACGAAGTCCTTCCCTGAACACCCGGAGTTCAACGACCGCCTGAACGACCTGCTGTTGAAGGCCAGCACCGCATTCCGGAACTTCAAGACGGACGAAGGCCGCGAACCGGAGCCGGACGAAATGCGGCTGGCCATGGACAAGGCCACCGGCAAGGTGGAGCAGCAGGAAACCGACCTGCTGAGGTTCATTGCCAAGTACAACAAGGACCGGGAGGGCGCGGTGAACAAGAAAGACGGAAGGGCATTGCATCCAACCTATCATGGGCGCAACCGTTTGACGCTGGAACTACTGACGGGCTATGCTGTCAAGTCCCGCCGAGGTGGCCGCATACCCTTTGCCAAGGTGGACAAGGCTTTCGTGGATGGCTTCGCCAAGTACCTTACCACAAAAAAGAAGCTGGCCACCAACACGGTGGGGAAGTACATGCGGGCACTGCGGGAGTTCATCGGTGCCGCCGTGGATGCTGGGCATGAGGTATCGCCCGCCGTGGTGAAGCGTGGCGGCATTGGCATCCCGGAGGATACCAATATCACGAAGATCGCCCTGTCCCCGCATGAGCTGGCCGCGATGCTGGCCCTTGACTTGTCCGACAACCCCCGCTTGGACCGCACCCGTGACCTATTTATCGTGGGGGCATGGACCGGCCTACGGTTCGGGGATCTTGTCCGCATCCGGCCTGAACACATTGACGGCGACTACATCCACATCCACACCGGCAAGACGGGGGAAGAGGTAACGATCCCGCTTCATTCGCACGTGCGCTATGTGCTGGCCAAGTACGGTGGCAAGATGCCCCCGGCGAAGTCCAACCAAGGGCAGAACAAGGACATCAAAAAGGTCGCTGCCATGGTGCCGCAACTGCAAAAACGGATCATGGTGGGGCGCACCGTGGGGGGCCAGCGCCAGGAAGAGGCAAAGGCAAAGTGGGAGCTTGTGGCCACGCATACCGCCCGCCGGTCCTTCGCCACCAACTACTATTTGGACGGCCAGCCCATCCGGACCATCCGGGCCATTACCGGGCACCGCACGGACGCGGTATTCCTGCGGTACGTGGTGCTGGACGGCAAGGCCCATGCGGACGTGCTGGGCAAGTCCAAGCTGAACGATATGCCGGTAATGAAAGCGGTTTGAGCGATGGCGAAACAACCAAGGAAGGGCAAAATGAAGGATGCTGCCGAGGCAATGCGCGGCCTTGTGAATGACATACGCGGCGACATGGGATTGCCTCCGTTACCCCAAGTACTCCCTCTTGCTTCATCCATTTGGCAAGGCCGGACCGTTGCGGGTGCCTTCGAGCAACTGGAACACGAAGCCCATTACTGCCTTCTTTCGTTCCTCATTGATAGCGCCGCCGAGGTCGAAGGGTATCGCCGGAAACAGTATCGCAGGCTGAAAGGCTATCGCCCGGAATTGAATGACTACATGAGTACCTTGGGCAACCAACGCCGTGAACTTGCTGGCCAGTGGTACCACGCTGGTGGATCACCGCATTACGGGTTGACGCTGACGAACCTCGGCGCGAAGTCCGGCCCTTTGACGCAACGGTGGGAGCGTTGGGCCGAAGGCTTTGCAGAGGAAGTTCGGGCCGCGTTTGTCGCACATGGCCAAGG
Source organism: Bacteroidota bacterium (assembly GCA_018266475.1). GTDB lineage: Bacteria > Bacteroidota > Bacteroidia > Flavobacteriales_F > PHOS-HE28 > PHOS-HE28. The sequence goes on along the minus strand of JAFEAI010000143.1, from coordinate 15,448 downwards.
CGAACAAGCCGCGAAGGAGGTCGGGCGTTTGGCTTCCGGCATTGCCCAGCTATCCATCGGCAACGCCGAACGCACGGCATACGAGGAGCGGCTGGAACTGGCAAGGCAAGACCTGTCGAATAGGGGCCAGTACGCCGCACCCGGAGATATTGCGGCCATGTTCCAAGGGCATATCAAAGGCTTCAAAACATGGAGGGGCCGCTTGGTGGAGCGTGTTGGTTCTGTTGTTAGTAGTGCCACCGACACCAACAACAAGGAAGAGGCCGACCTACTAAATATCGTCGGAGGCGATGAGCGCATCCTGACGGCATTCGGTCGATTATTGAAAGAGCGGCGCATCACCAACGACGATGGCAACTACATCCGTGCCCATAACGAACGGGCCTTGGTGCTTGCGTGCTTAGATGCCGCCTGTATTTCATACGGGCGCACGGAAGTTCCAACGAACGGGCTTCATATACCGCTGAACAAGTACGTCACGGGATTGAATGCAACACGTTGCCGAGATTGGCGAAACTTCAAGACTCGGGCAGGGAAACTTTCGAGGTATAAGCTGGAGCTTGAAGAGGCGAGAGCTATCCTTGACAATGTGCGCGGGTAGCCGAATTCCCGCAAATTCCGCCGAATTCCCGCATGATGGGTTTGATAGTGTAGGCTAAGGCAAAAAGGCGCAAAGTGGAGCCTTCAAGCCCCGTCGTTTGGGGCATTGTTTAGCGCACCCTGCATTGCCTTTTCATTGAGTCCGAGGGCGGAAAAAAGCCGCGCGGAATTCGGCGGAATTCGACCCGGTAGGATTGCGGCACCGCTGAACAATTGGCGGCCCCGCAAATGGAAAACGTAGTCCTAAGCCCGATCCCGCTGCCCGACTTGGTGAGCGAGATCGTCCGCGCCGTGCGTGCGGACATGGATACCGCAACTGTCCCGCAACCTGAAGAGTTGTTGCCTGGAGAGGAAATTGCAAAGTTGCTGCACTGCTCCATGCCGACACTTCGGGCATGGAGGCGACACGGTTACGTGCAAGGCTATCGCATTGGCAACCGCGTCCTGTACAAGCGCAACGAGGTGCTGGACGGCCTGAAGCGCATCCGCACCGCAAAGCAGGCACGGGGATGAAGCAGAAAACGGCAACGGGGGCCAAAGACCCCCGCCACCTATCCAGTATCGCGCCCACGGTTGCCCATGTGGCCGATGGCGCGAAGGTAAGGACCAACCGCCCGTTCCGGGCATCCGTCCCCGACGGTTACACCGCCCAACCGGGCCGCTTCACCACCCCCGGATCCCTGCTGATGGCCTTGTGTGCCGAACGCCGGTACCATGGAAAAACGCTGACGCAAAGGGAATGGAAGGACTTGCTGCATGAGATGCGTTTCGCACCGTGGCGGATCGTCGAAACAGGGATGAAACTTCATTGCCGGTACCTGCACCCCTTGGGCTTTGACGAATGGGCGGACCTGTTCGAGCAACTGGCAGCCGAGCACGTGCTGGCCACCAAATACCCCGGCCTGAAATGAACGCCGCCACGCAGACCGCGACCGTAGTAGACGGAGCGGAAACCGCGACAAGCGGCACGATCAACGCCGAGGTGGGGTTGGTTACAACGTTCAAGAAGATGCAGGGCACCCACCCCGCGAAGTACCACAAGGCCGAAAACGTCCTGGAACTGATCGGCACGGACCCCGACTTGGAGAAAAGCATCACCGCGCTACGTGCCGAGGTGGACCCTGCAAAGCGTAAGGAGCTAAAGGATGCCCTGCCCATCGTGGTATGGGCCGGGAAGTTCAGCAAGCGCGGCAACGCCAACCTGACCGCCCACGCTGGCCTGCTGGTGCTGGACTTCGATAAGCTGGAGCCGGACACATTGGCCGCACTACGCGCCAAGGTGGTGGCGGACCCGCACACCTTCGGGGCTTTCACTTCACCAAGCGGCAACGGCCTGAAGGTGGTGGTGCGCATAGAACCGCGCCCGACTTCCAACGAGGAACACGCCCACGCATGGCAGGTAGTGGCCGATCACTTTGGCAACGACCCCGACGCAAGCGGCAAGAACGTGGAGCGGGTTTGCTTCCTGTCCTTTGACCCGGAGGTGTACATCAACGAGGGGGCCGCGCCGTTGGCGATCCCGACCGCGCAAAAGCCTGCAATGCCCACCTTGAACGGCATCCAGGGCGCTGAACTGGACGCGATCGCGCAACGGGCCATGGAGCGGGTTGCGGCTGAAATACCGCTGGGGGATAGTGACCGCCCAACGGTTGATCCTTTTCCGCTGCATGTGCTGCCCCACACCCTTCGGTGGATCGTGGAGCAATACCATGAAGCGTTGGGATGGCATCCGGACTACACGGCTGGATCCATGCTTTTCGCTTTGTCCGTGGCCATGGGTGACACGCGCCGCATCCAGCCCAAGCGCGGTTGGCAGGAAAAGGGGGCGTTGTGGCTGGTCCTGGTGGGGCCGCCCGGAGTAGGAAAGACGCATCCGCTGGAAGGTATGTGTGAACCCCTGCGGGACCGGGACCGGGGACATTTTCAGGACTTCACAACCGCGATGGCGTTCCATGAAAACGAGCTGGAGGATTACGCCATGCAGGTGAGGGCGCGAAGGACCAAAAAAGGCCAAGCCCAAGGCGGTGAACACCCCGTGAAGCCCACCGAGCCGGAATGCCGCCAACACCTGGTGAACGACGCAACGCCGGAAGCACTGGAAGGCATCTTGGCCGCGAACCCCAAAGGGGTGGGCCTATGCCGCGATGAACTGGCCGGATGGGTCGGGGACTACGGGCGCTACACGAAGAGCGGAGAGGCGGAAGGGTATCTTTCCTTGTGGAGCGGGGTTCCCAAACGGACTGATCGGAAGGGAAAGAAGGGTGGCAGCTTGCCCAAGTCGGTCTTTTTCTCCGTAGCGGGCACGATCCAGCCGGGGGTATTGCACAAGCTGGGAGCGGATGGCCGCAACGCGAACGGTTTCATGGACCGGCTCCTGTTCATCCAGCCCGAAAACCCAGTGGTCCCGCCTTGGACGGAGCATGAGCTAGCGGACACCGCACCGCAGCGGTGGGCGGAGATCGTGGGGCGCTTGCTTTCCTTGGAGGGTGACCCTGTTGCACTCCCACTTTCACCGGATGCAAAAACCGCGTGGGTTGTGTTCTTTGGGGACGCATCGGAGCGCATCACCACGCTGAACGCGAACGGTGACCATGCCCGCGCTGAAAAATTGGCCAAGCAAAAGTCCTACGCGCTGCGGCTGGCGCTCGTGCTTGAAATGGCGGCATGGGCTGAAAGTGGGGAGCCAACCACACCGGTGACCATTGGCGCTGCTGCGATGCAAGGTGGCATTGATCTATCCCGCTACTTCACGAAGATGGCCTACCGGGTCCAGTTCGATCTGCATGAGGCTGCCCCCTCCGATGCTTTGAAAGGACATGCCTTGCGCTTGTTCCAAGCGATGCCCGAAGAGTTCAGCGCGGCCCAGGCGATCCTTGAGGGGCAAAAACTGGGCATATCACGCCGCACGGTCGAAAGGGCACTGCGGGACCGCAAGAGCTATTCCCGGAGCAAGCAACGGGGGCAATACGCGAAGCGCGGATGAAAATGCACGTGGTACCCCGTGGCGGAAGTGGCGGTTGGCGGTTCGCGGCCGGATCCCCTTGCCCCTGTTGCGTTTCCGGCGTTTACCCCCATGGCGGTTCAACCGCCATAAAATGGCGGTTCGTTTGGTGGAACCGCCACGAAATGGCGGAACCGCCACCCTTTCCGCCACACGCAAAAACGCAGCAACACCCCGTCACCGTTGGGCAAAATGAGACGAACCGCCAACCGCCATTCCGCCATTAGGTAAATGAAAAAATACAAGTCCCATGCACCCCGATACTGACATGATCGTGGACGGCCTGTTGAAGTGGTGGCACCGCCGCTTCCCGATGGGTAAAGGGTGCCGCAACCCCCACGCTTTCAATTTGGCCGCAGCATGTAACGACTATGGCATACCGCAGCCGAAAACGCTGGCCGTGCTGCTGCGGTACGTGGAGCAGGACTTCACCGCCGCCGAGGTCCGGGGTTTGGTGCGGTCGGCATACCGCAACACCGCAGCGCATGGATCCAAGCAATGGAGGGGGCGCGGTGGTGGTGCCCCCGCCCCACGCCCTGCCTACACGCCGAGGTTGACCCCGGCACAAGCAAAGGCCGTGGAGGATAGGCTGGCCGAAGGGTTAAGCGCCCGCTATGCGTGGAAGCCGTGGGACATGGAACCGCAGCCCGCCGCCGAGGTCGGGGCCACCGCAGCACCGCCCGCCCCCATCGAAGCGGCACCGCAGCCCGCACCAGCACCACCACCACCACCGCGGCCCGATGAGCTGGGCGCATGGCTGAAGCGAGGCACGGCCCAAGAGCGGGCGGCATTGGTCCGGTCACTGTTCACCACGGCCCGCCCCCGGATAGGGCAGCATGAGTTCAACCCCCTGCTGGCACAAGCCGCTGGCACCACCCCCCGCGCCGTGGTGGGCAGCCTGCTGGAAGCACTACGGGCTGGGATTGTGAAGGTCCATCCGTCCAGCCTGCTGCATCTTCCATAACCCGCAACTGACAACGACATGAGCAACGAAAGCACACCTGTAAAAAGCAGGACAAAAGCAGGGCAGTTCCTAAAAGGAACGAGCGGCAACCCCACGGGTAGGCCCAAGGGCACACCGAACAAGATCAACGAGCGCATCCGCGAAACGATCCACGCGGCCCTTGACGAAACGGCCCCGGACGTGGTGAAGTGGATCCGGCGGTTGGGCAAGGACGATCCCAAGGGAGCGTTGCAGGTCTACGCGGCACTGGCTGAGTTCGCCCTGCCGAAGTTGAGCAGGCAGGAGGTGAAGGCCGAAGCGGATACCGAAGTAAGGCACGTCATCACCTTCCGGCGGGGTGGCAAGGTGATTACCCCCGGCCACTGGACCGGCGAAGGCTGAGGCCACCGCAGCGGACGGAGAAACGACCCTGACCGACAACCGTACCGACAACCAAGAAATGAGGATCGCCGCATTCCCTTGGTACTAAAGGGATGCGGCGATACCGTTGCGGTCCGGACGGGACTCGAACCCGCGACCTCCGCCGTGACAGGGCGGCATTCTAACCAGCTGAACTACCGAACCGTTGGCTTCAACTTTTCGCCGAAGCGGCTGCGAAGGTAAGCTGAATTATGATCCCTGCAAGTGGATAGGAAAGTATGCCGTTGCCAGTGGTTGGTTGTCAGGGGGCACGGACAACGGACAACTGGAAACTATCAACTGACACCGAACGACCGGCATCCCCCCCCTCAATACAACCTGCTCCTCTTCAGCAAAAACTGCAGCAGCACGTTCTCAAAGCCCGCGTTGATGTCGGCCTCCACCAGCTCGATGCGGTACTGGCCGCACTTCAGCTTCAGTTCGTGCCAGTAGGCGGCCATGGCGGTTTTGTACGCATCGCGCACTTCTGCGGCGTGGGCCTTCACCTGGGCGCCGCTCTCCATGTCCACAAAGGTGTAGGGGCGGTCCTCCAGCGCCAGTTCCAGTTCATGCTTGCGGTCCACGGTGTGGAAGAGGATCACATCGTGCTTGTTGTAGCGCAGGTGCTGGAGGGCATCGAAGAGCTCGGCGCTGCGTGCGCTGTTGTCCATCATGTCGCTTAAGATCACCACCAGCGAGCGGCGGTGGGTGCGGCGGGCGATGTCGTTCAGGGCATCCACTGCACTTGTCTTTTGCTGTTGGGGCGGGGTCTCTGCGCGCAACAGTTGCTCCAGCTCCGCCATCAGGTGGCGCAGGTGTACGGCATTGCTGCGGGCCTGCTCGCTGAGCAGCACCCGGTCGGTGAACACGGTGAGGCCCGCGGCATCACGCTGTTTGCGCAGCAGGGCGATCAGTGCGGCGGCGGCATGCACGGCAAATTCGATCTTGTTGAACTGCCCGGGCTTGCGGTCCTTGGCGGCGGGGTAATACATGCTGCTGCTGGCATCGATCACCAATTGGCAGCGCAGGTTGGTCTCTTCCTCATAGCGTTTGGTGAAGAGCTTGTCGGTGCGGGCAAAGAGCTTCCAGTCGATGTGGCGGGTGCTTTCGCCCTGGTTGTAGGCGCGGTGCTCGGCAAACTCCACGCTGAAGCCGTGGAAGGGGCTTTTGTGCAGCCCGGCCAAGAAGCCTTCCACCACCTGGCGGGCGTGGAATTCCAGTTGGCTGAGGGCTTGCAGGTGCTGCTGCTCAATGGGCATGGTGCGCGGGTACTTTGCCAAAGGGCTGATCTGCCGGCTGGCGGGTGTGCAAAGGTGGGGGAGTTGGAGCTATGGTCGGCCAAGGGGACAGGGCCATCGCCTCTTAATCCTTCACCACAGAGGCACATGTTTCATCCCGCTTGCGGGAGAGAACACAGAGGTCCTCCTTGCGCGGGGAATAGAAACTGTCAATTTCACGGCCGAAGGCCGCCTCCGTGGCCTCTTTCCAGCCCAATAGTACTCTGCCGTCCGTATTCTCCGTGCCCTCTGTGCCTCTGTGGTTGAAATTCAAGTCGATAAGAAGCGATAGCCCTGGCCAAGGGGAAAGAGCGGGGCAGCGTTCCACGGTGGAAGAGTGTCTTCCTGTTCGGGTGAGGTTAATTTAACGCGGAAATGAACAACTTGAAACAGCTTCTACTTGGCTTGGCTTGTTCGGGCGCATTGCCGTTGGTGGCGCAGTGGGAGCTGTTTCCGTTGGGGCAGCGCAGTTTTTTCCAATACGCCGCACAGAACACGCTCCAGGTCGAAATGGTGTTGATGGATTCGGTTTGGGAGGATCCCCAAGGAGGAAGGTATTTGTTCAACAAACGGAGTTTCCGCCGCGCCCAGGCCGGGAACTGCGCGGCGTATGGATTGGAGCACATGGCAACGTACTACCCCATGGAAGGCACGTTGGACATGACCCTCGTAATGGATTCCATATTCGAGCGCGGGGACACGTTGTATTTCCGGTCCGGGTACAGCAACACGCCTTTTTACTTCCTTCCGAACGCCGCGGTAGGCCAGAGCTGGATCATATCCTCCACGTACCCGGGGAATGCCTTCAGCGACATCCAGGTCAGCTGTACCGGCATTTCCGAAGAGAAGTTTTTAGGCGTGTCCGATAGTGTGAAGACCTACTCGTTGGAAGCGGTCGGGACCAATGATCCGATCGACGACCTCCAGTTCCGGCTGAGCAAAGCCCATGGCTTGGTGGAGTATGTGCCCTTCATTCACTTCCTCATTCATCCGCCTTCATGGGAACCGCGATCCTTCCGGCTGATCGGCATGGAAAGCGATGGCATCTCCCATGGCTACAAGCAACCGGGTTTTACGGAGTATTTCCACTTGGCGGCCGGCGACGTGTTGCTGTGGGAGAACTACATTGACCCGGGCTATATCGTGCAAGGCCCGCCTTACTACGAGTACATCCGGGACAGCATCACCAATGCCCTGATAACCGCGGATTCCGTGGTATACACCTGCTACCGTGTGTATACGCATGCCGATCAAAGCGTCACGCTGCATCCGGGGATCACAAGGCGGTACTACAAGTTCAACTGCGACGGTTTTTTCAAGGCCGCGCCGAACGATATCGCCAAGGGCGGCTTGTTGGATACCCTGTACCAGTACATCTGGGGAAGTTCGCCGTTCGGCATGGCCATTTCACCGGACGGCTTGGACACGCTCACCACCTGTAATTTCAGTTCGGAGGAATTCTTTTTAGACAACGAGTGCATGCTCGCTGGATCGCCCGACCTGCGCCATGGATTGCGCTTCAACACAAGGGAAGGGCTGGTGGGGACCTCGGAGTGGTCCAATCCATCAACGTATTCCTCCAATGTCATTGCATCGCGCATTGGTGGCGTGGAGTACGGTGACATTTCGTTCGGGACAGGCATTGCGGAACCGGCCGAACCTGAGGTCGCCATCCACCCCAACCCCGCATCAGACCGGCTCTTCCTGACAAATGCCGGGCTTGGCGGTTCGCGGTATATCATCCTGGATGCGTTTGGGCGCATGGTGCAGCGCGGCACGTTGGCGCAGGGTGGGGTGGTTGTGCAGGACCTGCCACGGGGGATCTACGTGCTGCACATCCAGGGTACGGGGGCTGGCATGTCAGCGCGGTTCGTGAAGGAGTAGCGCGGGGATGTGCGCAAGGCGAGAATCCTTGGGAACGGGTGTCCACAGGGCTTTTTCCGCAACCGGTACATTTGCCCGCCCCATGAAGGAACAGGCCAATTTGGAAGGCGGCATTCCGGTATCCCCCAACTTGGACTTGGCTTTGCGGCAAGCCCGCACCAAGCCTCAGTCCGGCACGGACAAAAAGCGACTGCTCTGGATCACCGTGCTGGCCGTGGCCTCCGCCGTGGTCATCGGCTTTCTTGCCAAGGGCATGTTGATGCTGATCGATCTGATCACCAACCTCTGTTTTCACGGCAGCTTCACGCTTGAATATGTGCCGCCCGGCCACAACCAATTAGGCTGGTGGGTGGTGCTGGTGCCCACCATGGGCGGGGTGGTGGTGGGCCTCATGGCGTTGTACGGTTCCAAGGCGATCCGCGGGCACGGCATCCCGGAGGCCATGGAAATGATCCTGACGAACCAGAGCAAGATCAAGCCTGCGATCACTTGGTTGAAGCCGGTTTCCTCGGCCATCACCATCGGCTCGGGCGGGCCGTTTGGCGCCGAAGGGCCCATCATAGCCACGGGCGGCGCGCTGGGCTCCATGGTGGGCCAGCTGCTGCGGATCTCGCCCAATGAGCGCAAGGTGCTGCTGGCGGCGGGGGCTACGGCGGGCATGAGCGCCATTTTCGGCAGTCCCATCGCCGCGATCTTTCTGGCCATTGAGCTGCTGCTCTTCGAGTTCTCCCCGCGTTCGCTGCTCCCCGTGGCCATGGGCTGCATCACGGGCGGGGCCATGCACCACCTGCTTTTTGGCAGTGCGCCCATGTTCGCCATGCCCGCCATCGGCCCTCCCGGCAACCATGCGCTGTTCGCGTACAGTGTGATGGGCGTGCTGATCGGCCTGTTGTCGCTGGTGATCACCAAGGCCGTGTACTGGGTGGAGGACACGTTCGCGAAGCTGCCCGTGCATTGGATGTGGTGGCCCGCCATTGGAGGCGTTTTCGTGGGTGTGATCGGCTATTTCGCGCCACGTACGCTGGGCGTGGGCTACGAGAACATTTCGGAGCTGCTCAGCGGAAATGCCCCCATGGCCTTGGTCATAGGCATGGCCACCCTCAAGCTGCTCTCCTGGGGCATTGCCCTGGGGAGCGGCACTTCCGGAGGAACACTGGCGCCCATGATGACCATCGGCGGCGCCATTGGATGCCTGTTGGGCATGGCGGCGCAGGCCATGTTCCCCGCCGTGGGCGTAGTGTTGCCGTTGGCCGTGCTGGTGGGCATGTCGTCCATGTTCGCCGGTGCCTCGCGGGCATTCCTCACCAGCGTGGTGTTCGCGTTGGAAACCACCGGCCGCATTGAAGCGCTGCTGCCGCTGCTGGGCGCCTGTGCGGCATCCTATCTGGTTTCATACTTCCTGATGACGAACACCATCATGACGGAGAAGATCGCCCGGCGCGGCGTGCGTGCGCCGGATTCCTACGAACCGGACGCGCTGGAACTGGTTTCCGTGGAGCAGGTGATGGACCGCCGCGTGCCCGTTGCCCCGGGCAGCATGGTGGCGGGGGAGTTGCTGTCCACATTGGATCCCAAGGTGGAGCACCTCTTTGTCACGGACGCGGATGAATCCTTCAAAGGCGTGGTGAGCGTGGCTGCACTGCGGAATGTGCCGAAGGATTCCGCCATTGCCAACTGGACCAAGGTGCCCAACGTGGTACGCGGCCATGATGACCTGCGGACGGCTGCGGGTGAGATTGCCCGAACGCCCGCGCACGACCCGGTGGTAGTGGTGGAAGACGGCACGGTGGTGGGCCTGCTAAGCTTGGCTGCAGTGCTGAAAACCTACGGCGACCGCATGGAGGACCATACCGAGCATGACGCGAGCATTTTGCTGCACCGCCGCAGGCTGAAGGTGATGGTGCAGGGCAAGCAGCTCTTCCGGAAGGTGATGCGGAGGGAGTAGTGCGCATTGCCTTTGGACCAGGCCGGTGCAACTGGGCTATCGCCCTTTGCGCGCCCTGCGGTCGCGGCTTTTCCGATTTCCCTACCACGGATGGACGCGGATAAACACGGATAAGTGCGCGATGCGGGAGGTGGGCCACAGCTTTGCGCCCGATGCCCGGAGAGGTCCGCGATCCCTGCCGATCCGTGGGGGTCCGTGGTTCGTACAAGTATTGGAAATGCGCCGCCAGGCGCAGTGTTGGGAGGCGATAGCCATGGGCGTGCGGGGCGTTGGTCTCATCGCGGTCCTATCTTGTTACCCGGTAATCAATATCCCGAGCTTATGTCCCATCCACGTTTCCCTCAAGTGCGCCTTACGCATCCCACCGGCCCGTCCGACCACTTGGACCCTACGGCAGGGGTGGAGTTTTATTTGGACAGTGATACCTCCATCCGCGTGTGCCTGCTGAAGCGGGAGGCGGAAGGGGATTGGGTGGTGCAAGTCTCAGGCCTGAAAGGCTCCGGGATCTCGGTGGAGGATGTGGGCGGCATGGTCATCGTGGCCGGAAAAGCCAAGCGCTGACGGTGCTTGTTGCCACCAGCGGGATGGTTGGCAAGCGGTGCAACGGATCGCCGCAGTTGGCTCAGAGGGCACCTTTCAGGAACCCGGCCGTGTACCCCTTGCCGCTGGCCACCAGTTCCTCCGGCGTGCCTTCAAAGACGATGTTTCCGCCGGCATCGCCGGCTTCCGGCCCCAGGTCGATCACGTGGTCGGCGCAGGCGATCACATCCAGGTTGTGCTCGATCACCAGCACGCTGTGGCCTTTCTCGATCAGGGCGTTCAGTGCCTTCAGCAACTTGGCAATGTCGTGGAAGTGCAGCCCGGTGGTGGGTTCGTCGAAGATGAAGAGCGTGGGCTGCACCTCATGGCCCTTCACCAGGAAGCTGGCCAATTTGATGCGTTGCGCCTCGCCGCCGCTGAGCGTGCTGCTGCTTTGGCCCAGCTTCACGTAGCCTAAGCCGGTTTCCTGCAAGGGAAGAAGTTTTTCCAGGATGCGCTTCACCGCATGGTGCTTATCCTGGTGGGTGCGGAAGAAGCCGATGGCATCATCCACGGTCATGTCCAGCACGTCGGCCACATCCTGGCCATGGAACTTGGCATCGAGGATCTCCTCCTTGAAGCGCTTGCCGTGGCAGGCCTCGCAGGGCAGGGTGATGTCCGCCATGAACTGCATCTCGATGTGTACTTCGCCCTCGCCCTGGCACACCTCGCAGCGGCCGCCGTCCACATTGAAGCTGAAGTAGGCGGGCTTGTAGCCGCGCACCTTGGAGAGGTCCAGTTCACTGTACAGCTGGCGGATGTCGTCCCACGCCTTTACATAGGTGACCGGGTTGCTGCGGGAGGAGCGGCCGATGGGGTTTTGGTCCACCATCTCCACGGCCTTCAGGCGGTGCAGGTCTCCGGAGAGTTCCTTGAACTCGCCGGGTCGGTCACCGCCGCCGCCTTCGAGCTCGCGCCGCAGGGCAGGGTAGAGGATGCGCTTTACCAAGGTGGTCTTGCCGCTGCCGCTTACGCCGGTGACCACGGTGAGCATGTTCAGCGGGAATTCCGCGGTGATGCCCTTGAGGTTGTTTTCATGCGCGCCGGTTACCACCAGCTTGTCGCGCACGGTGCGCCGGTGCTTGGGGCGTGCGATGCGCTCGCGGCCGGTGAGGTAGCGGGCGGTGAGGCTGTCGCTGTGCGCAAGTTGCTTGTGGGTTCCGCTGAAGACCACCTGGCCGCCAAGGGTGCCCGCCTCCGGCCCCATGTCGATGATGTGGTCCGCCGCGCGCATGATCTCCTCGTCGTGCTCCACCACGATCACGGTGTTTCCGAGGTCGCGCAGCTGCTTCAGCACGTCGATGAGGCGGTGGGTGTCGCGCGGGTGCAGGCCGATGCTGGGTTCATCAAGGATGTACATGCTGCCCACCAAGCTGCTGCCCAATGAGGTGGCCAGGTCGATGCGCTGCGTTTCGCCTCCGCTGAGGGTGTTGCTGCGGCGGTCCAGGGTAAGGTAGCCCACGCCCACCTCTTCCAGGTAGCGGAGGCGGTTGGTGATCTCCTTCAGCAGGCGCTCGGCCACCTTGTGGTCGGCGGGAGGTAGTTGCAGCTGCCTGAAGAAGGCGAGGCATTCGGCGATGGGCAGACGCACGAGTTCGCTGATGTCGCGGCCGGCCACCTTCACATAGCGGGCCTCGGCCTTCAGGCGTGTGCCGTTGCACAGGGTGCAGGTGGTTTTGCCGCGGTAGCGGCTGGCCAGCACGCGGTACTGGATCTTGTAGCTTTTCTGCTCGCAGTAGGCAAAGAAGGAATCGATGCCGTGCAGGGCGTGGCCGCCCTTCCACAGCAGGTTGCGCTCTTCCTCGGCAAGGTCGCGGTAGGGGCGGTGGATGGGGAAGTTGTAGGCCTTTGCGCCGCGGATGAAATCATCTTTCCATTCGCTGAGCTTTTCGCCGCGCCAAGGGGCCACGCAGTCATCATACACCGAGCGGCTTTTGTCGGGCACCACCAGGTCGGGGTCTATGCCGATGATGCTGCCGTAGCCTTCGCACTTGGGGCAGGCGCCCACGGGGTCGTTGAAGCTGAAGAGGTTCGGGATGGGTTCCTCAAAGGTGATGCCGTCGAGTTCAAAGCGGTCGCTGAATTCGCGCAGCACACCCTTGCCGCTGCTGTTTTGGCCCAGCAGGAGGCAGGTTCCTTGTCCTTCAAAGAAGGCGGCCTCGGCGCTGTCGGCCACGCGGCTTTTCATTTCCTCGCTGGCGGGTTCCACGGTGATGCGGTCCAGCACGAGGTGCCACGGCCCCTGCGGCAGGGCCTTGGCAAGCAGCAGGTCCTCGATGCGCAGCACCTCCTTGCCATCGTGTATGCGGGCGAAGCCTTGTTGCTGCAGCACGTCCAAGTGTTCGCGCAGGCTGCGCCCGGCAGGCAGGTTCACCGGGCTCATCACCAGCACGGTGCTTCCCTCGGGAAAGGTGCCTGCGGCGTCCACCACATCTTCCACCGTGTGCCTTTTCACCTCGTGCCCGGAGATGGGGCTATAGGTGCGCCCCACGCGGGCGAAGAGCAATTTGAGGTGGTCGTACACCTCGGTGCTGGTGCCCACGGTGCTGCGCGGGTTGCTGGTCATCACCTTCTGCTCGATGGCGATAGCCGGGCTGATGCCGGTGATGCGGTCCACGTCGGGCTTTTCCAGGCGGCCGAGGAACTGGCGCGCGTAGCTGCTGAGGCTCACCACGTAGCGGCGCTGGCCCTCGGCGTACAGCGTGTCGAAGGCCAGTGAGCTTTTTCCGCTGCCGCTGAGGCCGGTGATCACCACCAGCTTGCCGCGCGGAATGTCCACGCTGATGTTCTTCAGGTTGTGTACGCGGGCGCCTTCCACGCGGATGGTGCCCGGGCTTCCATGCCGCCGCAGCGGAGGATGCCCGTTCAACGTCTGCGGGGCCGCCGGGGCCGGCATTGCGGCTTTATGTGGGGTCTTGGCCAAGGGGCGGCAAAGGTACCGCTTGTGCAAGCCTGTCGGATCGGTTTAGTATATTTGGTGCCGAAGGCTTTTGGCCCCTTGCACAATAAACGCCCCCCGGGCAACGTTTTGCTTGTACCGAACGTCTTCCCTCTGATAACCGGTAGAACCGGCCACCAACCACCCAAAGGACAGCGCATCGCATAGACCTCTACGCCGAAGAGCCTTTTACCCCCTTCGGGCCTAAACGGAAAGGTCATGCTGTCAAAATCGCTTAGTGACGTAGAGCTCGTACGCCTGTACACCGCCGGTGACGAGGGCGCATTTGAGGTCCTGCTGCACCGCCACAAGCGGAAAGTGTGGAGCCACATCTTTTTGATGGTGCGCGACCGGGTGCTTACGGAAGACCTCTTTCAGGAGGCTTTCATAAAGGTGGTACACCACCTGAAGGCGGGCAAGTACAACGAGGAGGGCAAGTTCCTGCCGTGGGTGATGCGCATTGCGCACAACCTGGTGATCGACCACTTCCGGCGGAACAAGAAAATGCCGATGGTGCGGAGCAATGATGACTACGATGTCTTTGCCACGCATGCGCAGCCGGACAAGAACGTGGAGGAACGCATGGTGAACATGCAGATCGACGATGATGTGCGCAAGCTGATCGACCGCCTGCCGGGGGAGCAGCGCGAGGTGGTGGTGATGCGGACGTACTTGGGCATGAGCTTCAAGGAGATCGCCGAGCACACGGACGTGAGCATCAACACGGCCTTGGGACGGATGCGCTATGCGCTGATCAACATGCGCAAGCTGATCAAGGAGCACGGCATGGTGCTGGAGCGGGCATAGCCGTGCGGGCAGTTTGGGGGCACCCCGGCCTGCGGGCCGGGGTGCCCTTTTTGTGGGGTGGCGGCGGGCCATGCAATAAGCGGGGCGGGGGTGGCGTTCATCAACCAAACTCCACTACATGGCACACGCTACGCTTCGGAAATCTTCCCGTAACCGTTCCCGGATGCCCGTTATCCAAGGGCCTAAACCTTCCACTGTGCAGGCCATCCTCAACTACAGCAAAGCCCTGAAGGTGGTTCACCTGCCGCCGGTGGGGGAGGTGCATGTGGTACTGAACTGATCGGTGCCCTTCTAGGGGTGGCTGGTGGCCAGTGGCTTGGCGGTGGCAACACCGCACACCTGCCACCTGCCACCTGCCACCTGCCACCTGCCAACTTCCCTTCGGCAACCAAGCAGTTCCGTGATCATTGTTGAAGCCCCGCAGTGCAGCCCCTGCCGATTACTTCAACGGTGAGAACAGCTCCTTTCTCCCGATCACGCTGCAGATCGGGCACTTCCGCGGATCGTGCTGCTTCGCCGGGCAGTGCTCCCGCCCGAAGTAGATGATTTGCAGGTGCAGCGCGTTCCAGGTGTCCTCGGGGAAGAGGCGCTTGAGGTCCTTTTCGGTCTGCTCCACGTTTTTGCCGGTGCTGAGGCCCCAGCGCCAAGCCAAGCGGTGGATGTGGGTGTCCACGGGGAAGGCGGGCACGCCGAAGGCTTGCGACATCACCACGCTGGCGGTCTTGTGGCCCACGCCGGGCAAGGCTTCCAGTTCTTCAAACGTGTGCGGCACCTTTCCGCCGTGCTTGGCCAGGATGATCTCCGACAGCCCGTGCAGCGCCTTGCTTTTCGCTGGTGAGAGGCCGCAAGGCTTGATGATTTCGCGGATCTCCTCCACCTCCATGGCGGCCATCTGCTTGGGCGTTCTCGCCTTGGCAAAGAGCAGCGAGGTGATCTCGTTCACCTTCTTGTCCGTGCATTGGGCGCTGAGCACCACGGCCACCAGCAGGGTGTACGCGTCGCTGTGGTCCAAGGGGATCGCAGGGTGCGGATAGAGCCTGTTCAACGTCTTCAG
>JAFEAI010000142.1 GCA_018266475.1 Bacteroidota bacterium | reverse complement strand
GGGCACCACAACCCGGCGCGGGGCAAAGGGCACTGACCGCAGGCCTTCGGTGTGGCCCGCCAGGCTTTCCGCCGACCCAGGCCCGCTCTTGCGCGCCTGTCCCGAACGGTCATCGTGCCCCCACCTGAGCGGCCACCCGGCCAGCCTGTTTCCTGGCAGCAATCCAACTTTCCAAATTATTCTTATTCGTTTACTGTTGCTTTTCGCAACTTTCTCTATCTTTGCGCCGTTGTAATAGTCAACCTTTGCAATGAACACCCTTTCACAACAGTTCACCCTGCTACTGCCGGGCATGCTGCGCAACACGGTCCGCGTGATCGCCGCCAGGATGGACAAGGAGCACCTGGGCATCACCATTCCGCAGGCCGGCATCCTCGATTTCCTGCTGAGCCATGACGAGGCCGTGCAAACCGACCTCGCGCAGCACTTCGCCAAGGACAAGAGCGTAATGCTGCGCACCATCGACGAGATGGAGAAGGCCGGCTGGGTGGAGCGCCAGATGGACCCGGTGGACCGGCGCCGCAAGAACCTGGTGGTGACCAAGGCCGGGCAGGCGCTCCATAAGAAAGTGGTGCAGGTGCGGGCCAAAGCCTTCGCTGAAGTGCTGGAGGGCATGGCCGAAAAGGACATGACCATCTGCCTGCGGGTACTTGCCTCCATGAACGATAACGCCCTGCGCATCCGCAAGCAATGAGGCACACCGCAACCCTATCCGCCCTGGTGGTGGCCTGCGGCCTGCAGGCCCAGCAGGCGTTCACCCTGCGGCAGGCCATCGACTACGGCCGCGCGCACAGCCCCGCCATGGCCGTGGCCGCCAATGACGTGCGCAAGGCCGATGCACAGGCCCAGGAGGCCGTGGCTGGCTACCTGCCGCAGCTCAACGGCAGCGGCTCGCTGGACGACAACCTGAAACGCCAGACCACCATCCTGCCGCCGGGGATCTTCAGCGACAGGCCCACGCCCGTGCAATTCGGCACGCAATACAGCACCACGCTCAACCTGCAAGCCGAACAGGTCCTGATCGACGTGGCGCAGCTCAACGGCATCCAGGCCAACAAGCCCAACACGGCCATGGCCGCCATCAGGTCCAGGCAGGTGGAGGAGCAGGTGGTGTACGACGTGGCCAAGGCATACGCCCAGGCCCAAACGTACCACGAGCAGGTACTGCTGCTGCAGGCCAACCTGGAACAGTACAACGAACTGGCGCCTATCCTTCAGCTCCGCCTGGAAAAAGGCGTGGTGCAGCAACTGGACGCCGACCGCGTGGAGGTGACCCGCCGCAACATCGGCGCCCAACTTCAGGTGGCGCAGGCCAACCAGGACGTGGCCGTGGACCAGCTGAAGCGCGCCATGGGCATGCCGCTGGAACAGCCGTTGGCCGTGGCCGACACCCCGCGGGAAGCCGCCCCCGTCCTGCCGCCAAACACGGGGTTTTCGCTGGACAACGTACTGGGGCACCAGCTCAACAACCAGAACGAACTGCTGTACAGCATCGACCTCAAGCGCAAGCGCAACGCATTCCTTCCCACGCTTAGTGCCTACGGTCGCTATGGCGCCATGGCCCAGGGCAATGACTTCGCAGCCAGCTACGACAACTGGTACGACTTCGCCGCCGTGGGCCTGAAGCTGAACGTACCCTTGTTCAGCGGCCTGCGCCGCAGCAGCCAGATCAAGCAGAGCGAACTGGCCCTGCAAAGCCTGCGCGAGCAGCAGCGCGACGCCGACCTGGGCTTCACGCTGAACTACCGCAGCGCCAACACCCGGCTGCTGGCCAGCAGCACCAACGTGCAGAACGGCTCCGAAAACCTGCAGCTCGCCGAGCGCGTCTTCGCAAACACCAACCTGCAGTACCAGCAGGGCACCGCCTCGCTGAGCGACCTGCTGAACGCCGACTACCAGCTGAAGGAAGCAAGGAACAACTGGACCACCTCCCTGCTGGACCGGTCCGTGGCCGTGCTCGACCTGGAGCGCGCCAAGGGCACCCTCCTGAACTACGTGAACACGCTTTGACCATCCCTCCACCGTCCACCCCCGCTACAACAAGAACCATGAAACGCAAACTCATCCTGCCCTTGGTGCTCGTCGCATTGGCCTTGGGCATCGGCCTGAAACTGGCCGCCAACAAAAAACACCTCGATGCCGCCAAACAACCGGTGGACCGCAGTGCCTTCGCGTTCCCGGTGAACGTGGCCACCGTGGCGGAACAGCCCGTGGACGCGGCCTTCACGGTGCCCGGCACCCTGGAGCCCTACGCACACGCCAAGGTGATGGTGCAGGCGCAAGGGAAACTTGCCACCCTGGGCGTAGACCTGGGTTCGCGCGTGGCCAAGGGCCAGGTGCTGGGCAGCCTGGACGTGGCCGGGAAGCAACTTGAACTGCAGGCCGCCGAACTGCAGTTAGGCAAGCTGCGCAAGGATGAACAGCGCTACCGCGAACTGCTCGCCGGCAAGGCCACCCCGGAATCCACCTACGACGACATCAAGTTCAACTTCGAGAACCAGCGCATCCGGGTGGACCAGATCCGCCAACAGATCCGCGACGCGCAGGTGGTGAGCCCGGTGAACGGCACCGTGACCGCCAAGCACGTGGAGGTGGGCGAGTACGTGGGGGCCGGCACCGCCGTGGTGGATGTGGTGGACATCGGCCGCCTGAAGGCGAAGGCGTATGTGAGCGAGCTTGCGGCCTACCGCCTGCATGAGGGAAGCAGCGCAGTGATCACCAGCACCGCCTTCCCCGGCACCTCCTTTGCGGGAAAAGTCTCCTTCGTGAGCCCGCAAGGTGATGCCAACCACAACTACCAGGTGGAAGTGGCCGTGGACAACGACAAGGGCCACGCGCTCAAGAGCGGCACGTTCGTGAACGTACGCTTCCTCGGTGGCGGAGACGCGCCGATGCTCTCCATCCCCAAGGGCGCACTGGCCGAGGGGTTGAAAGACCCCTACGTGTACGTAGTGAACCCGGAAGGCACCTCGGTGCAGCGCCGCAACCTGGTGCTGGGGCGGGAGGCCGGCGAGCAGGTGGAGGTGCTGCAGGGCCTGAAACCGGGCGAAACCGTGGTGGTAACCGGCCAGCTGAACCTGGCGGAGGGAAGCAAAGTGAGCGTGGCACAACGGCAGTGAGGGATCTGAAGAATTACCCTTCGGCTCCGCTCAGGGACCTTCGGCTCCGCTCAGGGACCTTCGGACCCGCTCAGGGACCTTCGGACCCGCTCAGGGACCTTCGGCTCCGCCAAGTGTGAAAGGGTGAAAAAGACGCGCCCGGACCATTAAAAACAAAGACCGATGTCTGTTACAGAAGTAGCCATCAAACGGCCGTTGCTGATCACGGTGATCTTCACCGCACTGATCCTGTTCGGCTTCCTCAGCTACAAGCAGCTCAACTACAACCTGCTGCCGAAGTTCGAGGCCAACGTGATCATGGTGCAGACCACCTACCGCGGCGCATCGCCGGAGGAGGTGCAGAACACCCTGACCAAGCCGATCGAGGACGCGGTAAGCGCGATCGAGGGCGTGGACCAGATCACCAGCACCAGCATGGAAGGCGTGTCCGCCATCACCGTCACCCTAAAGCAGGGCACTGCGGTGAACGACGCGCAGCGCGATGCCGAAAGGCGCATCGACCAGGTGCGTGCACAGCTGCCCGATGATGCGGACGACCCGGTGGTGCGCCGCTTCAGCACGGACGAGATCCCCATCCTGCGCCTGAGCATCAACAGCAAACTGCCGCCGGCCGAGCTCTACGAGCTGCTGGACAACCGCGTGGTGCCCATGCTCAGCAACGTGGACGGCGTAGGCAGCGTAACGCTCATCGGCGCACAGCAGCGCGAGATACACGTGGTGATGGACAACGACAAGCTGAAGGCCTACGGGATTGGTGCCGCGCAAGTGGCACAGGCCGTGGCCGCCAACAGCAGCACCTTCCCCGCCGGCAACGTGGAAAGCAATGCCGACCGCCTCTCCATCAACCTGGATGCGCGCGCCATCACCGTGGACGACCTGCGCAACACCGTGGTGCGCGAGAACGCCGACGGCTCGCGCATCCTGCTGCGCGACGTGGCCAGCATCACCGACGGCCTCACCGAGGCCACCACCTTCAACCGCATCAACGGGCACCCCGGCATCGGCATGCAGATCGTGAAGCAAAGCGATGCGAACGCCGTGAAGGTGAGCCAAGGCGTAAAGAAGCGCCTGGCCGACCTCAAACAGCAGCTGGCCTCCACCGGGTTCGATTACAGCATCGCCATGGACCAGAGCCTCTACACGCTCTCCAGCGCCAACGCCGTGATGTTCGACCTGATGCTCGCCGTGTTCATCGTGGGCCTGGTGATGCTCCTCTTCCTGCACAGCCTGCGCAGCTCCCTGTTCGTGCTGGTGGCCCTGCCCAGCGCCATGATCCCCACCTTCATCGCCATGTACGCCCTGGGCTTCTCGCTCAACCTGATGACCCTGATGGCCCTCTCCCTGGTGGTGGGCATCCTGGTGGATGACAGCATCGTGGTGCTGGAGAACATCTACCGCCACCTGGAGATGGGCAAAACCCGCTGGACCGCCGCGCTGGAAGGCCGCAACGAGATCGGGTTCACCGCCATGGCCATCACCCTGGTGGACGTGGTGGTGTTCCTGCCCTTGGCCATGTCCGGCGGCCTGATCGGAAACATCCTGCGCGAATTCGCGCTGGTGGTGGTGATCAGCACGCTGATGAGCCTGGTGGTGGCCTTCACCCTTACGCCCCTGCTGGCCTCGCGCTGGGGCAAGCTGGAGCACTTCACCGGCAAGACGATGTGGGGCCGCTTCAGCCTTGCCTTTGAGCGCGGCGTGGGCAACCTGCAGGCCTGGTACGGCCGCATGCTGGAGAAAGCACTCCACCGCAAACGCTGGGTGCTGGGCACCGTCCTGCTGCTGCTCGCAGGGTCCATTGCGCTGTTGCCCGCAGGCTTCATCGGCGCAGCCTTCATCCCCGCCAGCGACCGCGGCGAGTTCATGGTGCAGCTGGAAACTGCGCCACAGGCATCACTGGCCGTTACCGACCAGATCACCCAACAGGCCGAGCGCATCATCCTCGCCCACCCCGAAGTGGTGGACGCCTTCACCAACGTGGGCACCCAAAGCGGGCAGATGGGCAGCGGATCCGCCACCGCCAACCTTTCGGAGATCAACGTGAAGCTGGTGCCCGCAAAGCAGCGCGCCCTCAGTTCCGAAGCGTTCGGCTCCCTGCTGCGCGATGAGCTCGGCGCCATCCCCGGCCTGAAGGTCACCGTAACGCAGACCAGCATCACCGGCAACGCGCAAACACCGATCCAGATCGCCGTGAAGGGCACCGACATGGACAGCCTGTGGAAGGCCGCGCGCCTGGTGAAGGAGATCACCGAACGCACCGCTGGCACCGATTACGTGCAGTACAGCACCAAGAGCCCCAAGCCCGAGGTGCGCGTGCGGCTGGACCAGGACCGCATGGGCGCCCTCGGCTTCACCAGCACCGACATCGGCATGGCCGTGCAAACCGCATTCCGCGGCAACGACCGCAACAACTACAAGGAGGCCGGCGAAGAATACCCCATCAATGTGCGCCTGGACCGCGCCGACCGCCAGGACGCCGGCAGCGTGCGCGGCCTGATGGTGACCAACGCCAAGGGCGCCACCGTGCGGCTGGACCAGCTGGCCGACGTGTATGAAACCGTGGGCAGCAGCGTGCTGGAGCGCACCGACCGGCTGAACTCCATCAAGATCAACAGCGCCGCCACCGGTCGGCCCAGCGGCACTATCGTCGCCGAGATCAAGGCGGCAATGGCCAAGCAGCACCTGCCGGCCGGCACCACCGTGGAATACCTCGGCGACGCGAAGAACCAGGGCGACGCCTTCGGAAGCCTCGGCCTGGCATTGGTACTGGGCATCCTGCTGGTGTACCTGATCATGGTGGCCCTTTATGAAAATGCGCTCTACCCCTTCGTGGTGCTCTTCAGCATTCCCGTGGCCTTGGTGGGCGCCCTGCTGGCCCTGGCCCTCACCATGCAACCGCTGGCGATCTTCACCATCGTGGGCATGATCATGCTGCTGGGCCTGGTAAGCAAGAACGGCATCCTGATCGTGGACTTCGCCAACCACCTGCGCCAGGAAGGCATGGGCCTGGTGCAAGCCCTGGTGGAAGCCGGCAAGGAGCGCCTGCGCCCCATCCTGATGACCACCGTGGCCATGATATTCGGCATGATGCCCATCGCGCTGGCCAGCGGCGACGGCGCCGAAGTGAAGAACGGCATGGCCTGGGTGATCATCGGCGGCCTCACCAGCTCGCTCATCCTCACCCTCTTCATCGTGCCCACCATGTACTACATCATGACCCGGTTGATGGAGAAGGCCGCCGGATTGCGCTTCGGCAGAAAACGCAAGAAG
>JAFEAI010000141.1 GCA_018266475.1 Bacteroidota bacterium | reverse complement strand
TGGATATTGCGCCGGAGCTGGGCGCGCAAGCACGGAAGGTCACGCGAGTGTGGCGTTGATTCAGCCGGAAATGGCCACGATCGATCTATTTCCCTGCAATTGCAGTGCGGATGGTCCGGATGAGCTTTTCCTGCCGCATCGATTCAGTGAAGTGCGAGGCAATGCGTGCCCGTGCGGCCGTGTCCGGTCCGCTGACGGCCTTGGCAAGTGCCAGGTCCAAGTGCTCTGCGGCTTTCTCCGGGTCTTGGTCAGCAAGCACCACCCCCGCTTCGCCAACGATCATGGGCATGGCCGCCACCGCAGAAACCAAAGGGGTGCATCCACACAACATGGCTTCGCAAAGCGCATTGGGAAAACCTTCTGAAAGCGATAGTTGGGCATAGACCTTGGCACGCGCATAGTATTCCGGCAGCATGTGGTTTGCTACCGGGGGAAGAAACTCGACGTTGCCTGGAGCTTGTGCCAGCGGGGCGCCGGTAAGGCCAATAATGCAAAACCGCAGGTTCGGGCGTAGGCGGGCCATTTCCAGCAGCAGGGGAATGCCTTTGAGGCGGAGCGTGGAAGGCCGCCGATCATTTGAGCATACCGTGATCACATCCACGGAACGTTCAGCATGGGTTGAAAGTGGCCATGCATTCGGGTCATAACCATTGCTGATCTCCGTTACCGGCTTATGCAGATCAGGCATGAAGGACAGTACGCCTTGGTCCACCGGGTCGTTCCGTTGGAAGGTGTTCCTGGATTGCATCAGCGAGGCATGTACAGGAAGGATGTGTGAGCAGAGCCGGAAGCTGATCCGCGTCATGGTGGCCAACGGCTCCTTCGAGAAATGACCGTACCCTAACGAGGGGAAAGAAACACAATCGGTACCGCCCGTGATAATGAAACACGGCTTGCGGCGAAACCGTGCCATGAGTGCGGGCAAAACGGCATGGTAGCCAGCGAACTGGACAACCACCGCGCTCCAATGTCGATTGAATAGGAGTTGCACCGCTTGCTTGAGAAGAAGGAAGGGTAGCTGCGATTTCCTTTTCCAGGTCAATGGAAGGTCGCGCACATCGAATGCGGCGGATAACAATCTGGCATCTTTCGCAACGAAAGAGGTCTGCCCTTGGTGAACATGCAGCAGCACGGACCTTTCCATGGTGAGCGTTAGATGCGAGACCTCAGCTCTTCCAAGATCCGGCGCAGTTTCGGCTTTTCGGGGGGGGGGGTAATGGCAAAAGCCGGGCGCAATAGGATGGAGGTGTACTCCGCCAGGTCATATCGCAGGCCGTAGCCGTGCATTTCTTCCAGGAGCAGACCCTGGTCGTATACCACGCGCATCAGCCGGTCCAAGTGGATGGGCTGGTCAATAACTTGCAAAGTTTGCGGTTGATGCTTGTGCAGGTACTCCAGCAGTTGGGCGTTGGGCACGTTGATCAGCACTCTCCCATTGGGCACCAGGTGGGCGGCGATGGTGGCGAACAAGGCCGGGTGTTGCTCCACGGGAATGTGTTCGATCACATCGGGCAGCACCACCAGGTCGAACCGGTGCTCTACCCGGAAATCGCTCATGTCGCTCACTTGGAAGCGAACGTTCTTGCGTTTTGCCAAGTTCTTTCGGGCCAGTTCGATACTCTTCGGGCTGATATCCACGCCCAGTACGGAACCTTTGGAGTTGGCTTTCGCAAGGAGGCTGGTCACGGAGCCGATCCCGCAACCGATCTCCAGTATGTGCATGCCGTTGCGAAGGCCGGCGCGTTTGGCATTCCTTAGGATCGTTCGGTGCCGGATGTTGATGCCAATGCGTGTCTGGTGGTCGGTGAAGTTGTCATACCAATCGCTTACAGGATTTCTCATCAAAGGGTATCTGTTTACTTCGCTGTGCCGGGGCGTACGAACACCTTGCCGCCGAGCCATTGTGCCTCCACGATTGCCAACGGGCCTGCTTTACGCCGCTTCAATCGGATCACATGAACCGCCTGGGACCATCCCAGCCGGTACGCATGTTCGAAGAGATGGAACAGGGCTTTGGTGATGTTCATTCGGGCTGCGAAG
>JAFEAI010000140.1 GCA_018266475.1 Bacteroidota bacterium | reverse complement strand
CGGCAAGGTAACAAGGATCCCCCTCCCGGCACTCGGCTGTGCCGAGTGCCCTCTTTCACCTTGGCCTCCGGCCGCTTCATCCCTCATCGTAAAACAGCTTCAACCGGCCCTCCGCATGGGCACTGCTGTGGGCGTAATGCTCCGGCAAGGTAACAAGGATCTCATCAATTGGCGGAGTATGAAGGTAGCAGGTGCCCGCCCGAGGCGGATGCAGTGCTGGGCACTCGGCAGATCGTTGACATTACTGGTTAAGCCGAGCGCCGGGATCGGGGTGCAACGACGCGGGCGGCCTCAGCCGCCCGCAACAACACGCGGTCCGCACACGGTCCGCACACATGGTCAACTCTTGTCCTTGCCTTTCTTGAACCCGATGGGAGGCCGCTTCTTGGCCACCTGCGCCAGCAACCGCCGGTTCTCCTCCTCCTGCTCCATCCGCTTCAGGTGATTGAAGATCACTTTGATGTTACGACTGTTGTGGGATACCGTGCCGCGCAGCTTCTCCAAGGCCAGTAACAGGTCCTTGTGGTGCGCCAGCAGCTCGCGCATCTTGGTGAACACCCGGATGATCTGGATGTTGACATCGATTGCCGTCTCGCTGTTCAACACGCTGGAGAGCATGGCCACCCCTTGCTCGGTGAACACCAACGGCAGCTTTCTACGTCCGCCCCAACTTGATGTCACATTCTGTGATTTCAAGATCTCCCATTCCTCCGGGGTCAGCCCCACGCTCCCGCAAGTCTTCCCGGCCAACCAAGCAATGCGCTCCGGAGGCAAGGGCCGGGGCGACTTGCGGGTTACATGGGTAATGCTCCGGCAAGGTAACAAGGATCCCAACAATCGACGGAGTGTGAAGGCAGCAGGAACCCGCCTGAGGCGGATTAAGTGCTGGGCACTCGGCAGATCATTGACATTACTGGTTAAGCTGAGCGCCGGGGCCGGGGGCATCACCGAGCATCTCTGGAGCGTAAACACCGAGCGCAGCCCCGAAAGTTGCCGCCCATGTGAGGAATCTCGCAGGGCTGCATGATCTTTGCAGCCAGCTTTGCGCGGTGGGGCATTCACCACTCCCGCAGCATATCATCCATCACTGAAAAACCAATTGAACATGGCCAAGTGGACCAAGTGGATCCTGCTCTCCATCGGCATCCTTATCCTGCTGCTGCTGGTGGCCGCCGTGCTGGTCCCGGTCCTTTACAAGGACAAAATAGAGGCGGTCGTGAAGGAGCAGGTCAACAAGCACGTAAATGCCACCGTGGACTGGGGCAAGTGGGACCTCAGCCTTTTCCGCAGTTTCCCCAACGCCAGCATCGCCGTACAGCAGATCCGCGTGTGCAACAAGGCCCCCTTCGAGGGCATCTGCCTGGCCGATGTCGGGGAGCTAAGGGTCACCATCGGCATCATGAGCCTCTTCAGCGACCAGATCAAGATCAAGGACGTGGCCCTGGTGCAACCCTTCATCCATGTGAAGGTCCTGAAGGACGGCCGGGCCAATTGGGACATTGCCCTGCCCGACAGCACCCAGGCGGAACTGCCCCAACAGGAAAAACCCGCCAAGTTCAATGTGGCCCTCAAGAAGTACAGCATCACCCAAGGGCACATCATCTACGATGACGAAAGCCTGACCATGCTGCTGGACTTCGACCAGGTGGAGCACACCGGCAAGGGGGATTTCACGCAGGACCTCTTCACCCTAAGCACCAGTACGCAGTCCGGAAAGGCATCCCTGTCCTACGGCGGCATGAAATACCTGCGCAACGTGGTAGCCGATGCGCAGGCCGACATCGACATGGACCTGCCGCACATGAAGTTCACCTTCAAGGAAAACAACATCAAGGTGAACCAGTTGGAGCTGGGCCTGGACGGGTGGGTGGCCATGCCTGCGGACGACATTGACATGGACCTGAAGTGGAACATGAAGAAAAGCGACATCGGCGCCCTGCTCTCCCTGGTCCCCGCCGAGTTTGCCAGCAACATGAAAGGTGTGGACATGAGCGGAAAGGCCGCCTTCAACGGCTACGTGAAGGGCACCTACAATGAGAAAACCATGCCCGGCTTCGGCGTTACCGTGCAAGTGGACAACGGGCGCTTCAAATACCCCGACCTCCCGGCCAGCGTGGAGGCCATCTTCGTGGATTGCAACGTGCAAAGCCCCCAAGGCAAGGACCTCGACGGCATGGTGGTGGACCTCAAGCGGTTTGCCTTGAAAATGGCCGGCAATCCCGTGGAAGCGCGCATGCACCTTTCCACGCCCATCAGCGACCCCAACGTGGATGCCGCCATCAAGGCCGACGTGGACCTGGCGAACATCAACAAGGTGGTGCCGCTGCCCAAGGGCGATGAGCTTTCCGGCAAAGTGGCCGCCGACGTGGCCATGGCAGGCCGCATGAGCGATGTGGAGGCCAAGCGCTACGAAAAGTTCAAGGCGCAAGGGCAACTGGCCCTCAGCGGCATGAACTACAAGAGCGATTCCTTGCCCTATCCCGTGGCCATCAAGTCACTGGTCTTCGACTTCAGCCCGAAGTTCCTCGCCCTCACCAACTTCACCGGCGACATCGGCCGCAGCGACCTGCAGGCCAGCGGCCGCGTGGACAACTACCTCCAATGGTGGCTCAAGGACAGCACCCTCACCGGCACCTTCGACGTAAAGAGCAACCGCTTCGACCTCAATGAGCTCATGGGGCCGCCCAAACCGGCCACCGCGGAAAAATCCGCCACCCCGGCCGATACCACGCCCATGAACGTGATCGAGGTGCCCGCCCGCATCAACTTCAGCATGGCCGCAGCCATCAAGGAAGTGATCTACGACAACCTGCACCTCACCGATGCCAAGGGCGCCCTGCACGTGCATGACCAGCGCGTGGACCTCACCGGCATGGGCTTCAACCTCTTCGATGGCCGCATCGGCATGGACGGGGCCTACAGCACGCAGGACAAGGCCGCGCCCAAGTTCGACATGGACCTGAAGGTGGCCGACGTGGATATCAAGAAGCTCGTGGATGGCGTGGAGATGGTGCGCAACATGGCGCCCATCGCCAAAAACTGCACCGGCCGCATCTCCACCACCCTGGCCCTGGAGGGCAAATTGGACCCGCACATGAATCCCGTGATGGCCAGCCTGGCCGGCCATGGCACCCTGAAAACGAAAAACATCGCCCTGGTGGATTTCAAGCCCCTGATGGAGATCAGCACCGTGCTGAAGATGCCACAGCTGGCTACCGCCAAGGTGCAGGACGTGGATTTCAGCTACGACATCCAGGACGGAAAGATGATCACCAAGCCCTTCGATGTGAAGATCGACCGCCTTACCGCCAACGTGGCCGGCAGCACCGCCTTTGAAGGCCAGGTGATCGACTACACCATGAAGACCAAGGTGCCCACCGACATGTTCGGGCCCGAGGCCGGCCAGCTGGTAGGAAACCTCCTCGGCCAAATGAACAAGGCCATCGGGTCCAATGCCCAACTGCCCAAGGAACTGGACCTCACCGCCAAGATCACCGGCACGGTGATGAAGCCCGTGGTGAAGCCCGTGTTCGCCGGCGGAAAGGACCTGAAGGAAACCGTGAAGGAGGAAGTGAAGCAGCAGCTGAATGAACAGATCGGAAAGGCCAAGGAAGACGCCATTGCTAAAGCCCGCGAAGAGGCGGCCAAGCTGCTTGCGGCGGCCCAACAGCAGGCCGATGACATCAAGGCGCGCGCCCGCAGCGAGGCGGCCAATCTGAAGGGCCAGGCCTACAAGGCGGCAAACGACCTGGTGGACCAGGCCAACAACCCCATTGCCAAGGCCGCCGCCAAGATCGCCGCCGACAAGGCCAAGAAAGCCGCCGACGACAAGGAGCAGCAATTCAACGCCGAGGCGGAAAAGCGGGCCGATGCCCTGGTGGACCAGGCCCGCAAGCAGGGCGACGGCCTCATTCAAAAGGCCGAGGCCACCGACACCACGGTGAAGTAGCCATGTGGAACACAGGCGGGGCGCAAGGGGTCCCTTTTCACAGGAGCGCGATGCGCAGGGCAACGGCCATCGCCGGAAGGGCCGTGGCGGCCTTGCTCTTGTGCTTCGTGGCCGCCACGGCCGCCGCCCAGGACGAAGGCCCGTGCGCAAGGCCTGATGACAAAAAGCTGGTGAAGCGGCTGGATGAGGCTGCGGCCACCAAAAATCCTGCGGAACGCCACCAGAAGCTGAAGGCCGTGCTGGATGAAAACCCCGATTGTGCCGAATGCCTTTTCCGCGTGGGCGAAAGCGCCTTCCAGCGCGCCAAGGCCGGCGCGGGCAGCTATGCCGCAAGCCTCAAGTACATGGAGGACCTCAGGAGCCGGTGCCCGGAATACCACAGCCTGCTCTACTACTACTTGGGCAACATGTACTACGCCCAGGACCGCTATGCGGAAGCGGCGGCCGCCTTCAGGAAATTCCTGGATTTTCCCGCAGATCCCGCCAATCCTGCGAAAATGGGGCCCGAGGTGGACAAGCAGACCGCCGAGGTGGAGCGCATCATGCCCGAACTGGCCTTCTACGCCGATTTCTACAAGGATGCACGCCCCTTCAATCCGGTGCTGCTGAAGGGCGTAAGCACGCCCGCTGATGAATACCTGCCCATGTTCTCGCCGGACAACGAGATCCTCTTCTTCACGCGCCTCAGCAAGAAGCAGGCCTTGGGCGACCGTTTCCCGCGCGAAGTGGAGGAACTCTCCGAGGCGCGCAGAAAATCGGTGCAGCAGGATTTCGACCAAGGCAAGCCCCTGCCGCCCCCGTTCAACACCGGCGACAGTTATGGCGGGGTCACCGTGAGCCTCAACAACAAGGAACTGTTCGTCACCGTGTGCAAGCCCGTTACCAGTGAGTACAAGAACTGCGACATCTACAGCACCCACTATTCCACCCATGTGGATTTCGGCACCGGGCGCCAGGCCTACGAATGGAGCACGCTGAAGAACCTCGGGCCCAACATCAACACCGACGACGGCTGGGAAAGCCAACCTTCGCTCAGCGCCGACGGCCGCACCCTCTACTTCGCCACCCTGCGGCGCGGCAGCCAAGGCATGGACATCTACGCCAGCCAGCGCAACGACCGCGGCGAATGGTCCTTGGCCCAGCCGTTGCCGGCGCCCATCAACACCGCAGGCGATGAAAAGGCCCCCTTCATGCACAGCGACAGCCGCACGCTGTACTTCGCCGCCAGGCCGCCACATGACGAAAAGGGCAATGAGGACCTGGCCGCCGGGCATCGCGGCATCGGCGGATATGACATCTTCTACAGCCGCATGGAGGATAACGGCACCTGGACCGAGCCCAGGAACCTCGGCAATCCCATCAACACCCCGCAGGATGAACACGGCCTCATCGTAAGCGCCGACGGACGCACCGCCTATTTCGCCAGCAGCCGCTTCAAGGGCGCGGGCGGCCTCGATATCTACGGCTTCGACCTGCCCAAGGACGCACGCCCCCAGGAGATCACCATCGTGAAAGGAAAGGTGGAGGATGAAAATGGCAAGGCCGTGAAGGACGCCACCGTGTCCATCACCTACATGGACACACGGAAAACGGAGATGCTGAAGGTGGATTCCGCGGACGGCCAATATGCCGCAGTGCTGCGCCTGAAGGCCGGATCGGACGTGATCCTCACCGTGAAAAAGCCCGACCACGTGTTCGACAGCCGCTCCTTCAGCGTGGAAGACACCGCCCGCGGCGGCGTGGCCACCGTGGACATGAAATTGGAGAAGATCGAGGTGGGAAGGGATTACCGGGTGAACGATATCCGCTTTGCCACAAAAAGCGCCGAGATCACCGGTGCCAGCGGATATATCCTGGACAACCTGGTGGCATTCCTGAAGGAAAACCCCAAGGTGCGCATCGAGGTGCAGGGCCATACCGACAATGTGGGCGACATGGAGAGCAACATGGCCCTGAGCCGGGACCGCGCACAGGCCGTGGTGGCGTACCTCACCGCCAAGGGCATTGCCGCCGCCCGCCTGACCAGCCAGGGCTTCGGGCCCGTGAAGCCGGTGGCTGCAAATGATACCGAAGCCGGGCGGGCGCAGAACCGGCGTACCACCTTTGTGGTAATTGCCCGGTGAACATTTCGCGGTGGTCGTGGGTAGCTTTACGGCAAATTCAAGCGCCATGGCCCGCTTCATCCTGCTTCCGGCACTTGTTGTTGCAGCTGCCGCACATGCCCAAGTGCCGCACGGAGGAAGCCCCTTCGCATGGGGCGGCGGGCATTCCATGCAGCCCGAACCGCCCACATGGGAATTGCCCGCATTGAACATGGATTCCGTGCTGGCCGTTTCGGAAAACGCCGATTCACGGCTCGGCGTGCAGCGCCAATTCAATGTGGACATGCTGCTGGCCGGTGCATGGGAGGACAGGGCAGGGGGAGGCCGTGTGTGCAGGTACACCATCCGAAGTGCCGAAGCGCGGATGCTAAGCGTGCAGTTCAGCGCTTTTCACCCGGCACCCGGCGCCCGGCTTTTCGTGTACGATGCTGGCCGTACGAGGTTCCTGGGCGGATTCACCACCGAAAATGAGCGTCCCGACGGGCTGTTTGCCACGGCCTTCCTGCCGGGCGAGGCCGTCACCCTGGAATACCAGGAACCGGCCAATGCCGCGCGCGGCGAAGTGCGCATAGCGGGGATCACCCATGCCTGGCGCGGGGAGCTGGCCGGCAGCCAGGGCGCTGCGCGCGACTTCAACCCCGGCTACCAAAGCTCGCCCTGCCATACCAACGTGGCTTGCCCCGCCGCCGCCGCATGGCAGCCGCAAGTGCGCGCCACCGTCATGTTCGCCAGGCCCGACGGAAACACGTGCAACGGCACCTTGCTGAACAATACGCTGCAGGACGGCAAGCCCTACGTGCTCATCGCAAACCACTGCTACCAGACCAACTCCGCCCAGTGGGTCTTCTATTTCAACTACCAAAGCCCAACCTGCGTCGGCGATACCGGGCAAACCATGCAAACGATCACCGGGGCCGTGCAACGGGCTGCGCTGTATGGCGGGGATTTCTGCCTGATGGAGCTCTCCCAGCCACCGCCGTCCTCCTTCAACGCCTATTACGCGGGCTGGGACAGGAGCGGCGCCGTGCCCCAGAGCGGGGCATGCATCTCCGATCCGCTCAGCGACGTGAAGAAGTTCAACCGCTACTCCACACCGGCCACCACCGCCACGGAGGATGAAACGCTCACGCCCTGCTGGAGCGTGTTCTGGGCGCAGGGGATCATGGAACCCGCCGCCAGCGGCGCACCCCTCTTCGACCAGAACAAGCGCGTGGTGGGCCATCTGGTGCAGGGCACGCAAACTTGTGCCACCGCCACCACCGTGTCCTCGCAGGCCGTCAAGTTCAGCGCCATCTGGAACATGGGAACCACCCCGGCCACGCGCCTGCGCGATTGGCTGGACCCGGCGAACAACACCACCGCCCTGGACGGGTTCGACCCCAATGTCGCAACGCCACACCTGGCCGTGCGGGCAAAGTGCCTGTTGCAAGGACCTGCTGATGCTGCAACGGGGTTGATGACCTCCGCCCTCAATGATGCCGGGCTCATTCCCCTCACCGAACCCTATACCGCTTCCGGCTATGTACACCAGGGCGGGGGCGGGGGCGAAACCGTGGCCCCGGCCGTGCTGGCCGCCACGGGCACGGTGCGCATTGTGGACTGGGTGGTGCTGGAGCTGCGCAACAAGAACAATGCGGCGCAGGTGCTGGCAACGCGCTCGGCGTTGCTGCGGCGCGACGGCAGGATCACGGATACCGACGGCACCGCGGACGTGCAGTTCACCGGATGGCCCGCCGACCAGTACTACTTGGCCGTGCGCCACCGCAACCACCTTGGCATCATGACGGACCTGCCCGTGTCCCTTGCCGCCACGGCGCAATTGATCGACCTGTCCGGCGGCACGCCAGCCCTGCGCGGCGGGGCCGATGCCACTGCGGCCATCGGGGCCCTGCGCGCCCTGTGGAGCGGGGATGTCAACGGAAACGGGACGGTCCGCTACACGGGGATGCAGAACGACAGGGACCCCATCCTCGTGCGCATCGGCGGCCTGGACCCCATTGCGGTGTACGCCGGGTACGCCAAGGAGGACGTGAACATGGATGGCACGGTGAAGTACACCGGTACCGCCAACGACCGCGACCCTATCCTGCAGAACGTGGGCGGCAACGCGGTGGGCGTGCGCGCGGGGCACCTTCCGTAGCACCGGCGGTCATTCCTGCTGCCCCAGCCGCTTGGCGTTCTTGCGCATGCGCAGGTTCAGGGCCTCCACCAGCACGCAGAAACCCATGGCCGCATAGAGGTAGTTCTTGTCCACGTGCAGGCCAAGGCCGTCCAGCAGCAGCACTACGCCCACCAGTACCAAAAAGGCCAGTGCGAGCACCTTCACCGTGGCGTGGCGGTTCACGAATGCGCTGATCAGTTCTGCCGCCACCAGCATGATCAGCACGGCGATCACCACGGCCAGCACCATGATCAGCAGCTCGTTGCTCATGCCCACCGCCGTGATCACCGAATCCAGCGAGAACACAATGTCCAGCAGCACGATCTGGAACACCACGGCTCCCATGGATTTGGGGATGCGCCGGTGGCTCTCCTTTTCCTGGATGAATTCCACCTTGTGCCAGATCTCCACCGAGGCCTTCCAGATCAGGAAGAGGCCGCCGGCGATCAGCACCAGGTCCTTGCCGGAGATCGGCGTGTTCCCTATGTGGAACAGCGGATGCACCAGGTGCATCACCCAGCTGAGCGTCATCAGCAGCAGGATCCGCGTGATCAGCGCATAGGCAAGCCCCAGCCGCCGCGCACGTGCCTGGCGCTCCTTGGGCAGCTCCCCGCTGAGGATGCTGATCATGATGATGTTGTCGATCCCCAGCACGATCTCCAGTGCCGTGAGGGTGAGCAACTGCATCCACCCGTGCGAGGTGAGGAAGACGGAAAAATCGTAGAGGTGCGGGTCGAGCATGCTGGGGTGGAGGTCCGCGCGCGAAAGTACCTACGGCCCGCGCAGTCAGCGGCCTGGTTCCGTGCGGATGGCGTACAGGGTGATGGTCACATTGCGGTTCACCGGGTTCAGCCAGTGTACCACGCGGTCCAGCAGGCCGGGCTTGGCCTGCCCAATGAGCTGCATGGGGCCCAGGGCCGCCTCCATCCGCTGCACCCGCTGCGGCAGGTGCTCCGTGCCGATGAACACGGCCACGTTCGCACGCCTGTCCGCAGGCAGCTGGTCCGCAAGGGCCCGTATGTCGGTGGCGGGGTCGGTGAGGAATTGCTGCGCAATGTCCCATTTGCCCAGGTAGTACAGGGGAAGCATCGGCGGGTCCTGCTCGTCGGTGTCCTCAATGATCACGCCCTGCACGGCCCGGTTCCGCAGCATCAGCATGGCTTCCACGCGCTCACGCTTGCTGAAGCTGAAGGTGAGCGGCACCAGCAATAGCATGTTGAAGGCCCAGGTCCAGGCCATTATGCCCTTCCACAGCCTAAGGTGCCGTTGCCACCAGGCGCTGCGCATGCGGAACTCCTCCCAGGCCGTGAAGCCCAGTACCAGCACCAGCGGTACAATGGTGAGGATGAACCGCTCCTGCTTGTTGGGGAACAGGGAGTGGAAGAAGAGGAAGGCGAACACCGGCAGCCAGATGGTGAGGGGCCTGGCACGCTTGAAGAATCCGAACAGCACCGCCAGGGAGAAGGGCGGGATGTAGATGCCGGCCAGCACCAGGAGGTAATTGTACCAGGGCTGGTTGAAGTAGGTGGTGGAATTGGCCAGGTTGTAGCGCACGTATTCGGTCATTTCCGCGAAGGGTCTTCCCCAGATCACCAGGTCGATGCCGGCCTGCACCAGCACCACCGGGGCCGCCATGCCCAAGCCGAACACCACCGCCCCGCGCCATTTGCGGAGGAGCAACAAGGCAAGCCCGGCACCGGCACCGAAGAAGAGGGTCTGGAAGCGGAGGTCAACGGCCAGGCCGGCGAAGAGGCCCGCAATGAACAGGTGCTTCGCGGAAGGGCCTTCCTCCCTGCGCACCAGCCACCAGGCGCAGAGCATCAACGGTGGAATGCTCACCATTTCCACCAGGTTGCGCACGGCAAGGAAGGGCATGAAGTAGAACAGCGCCAGCAGCAGCCCCGTGCGCCAAGCGGTTTCGGGGTTGGACAGGCGCAGGGCCAGGCGGTAACCGGTGCGCACGGTGATCAGGCTCCACAGGGCGTGCAGCAGCCGCACGAGCACCATTTTCCCTTCGGGATCGGTGAACCCCGCCAGCGCGCACAGCTTGAACAGCAGGTAGTGCAGCCCGGGGTAGAGCATCATGTGGCCGGTGGGGGCCGGGTTTGCGCCCTGGTTCCAGGGGAGCCAATTGTTGTAATCGAATCCGTCCACCCAGCTTTGGGCGGCCTCGATCATGAGGAAATGGTCGTCGTGGGCGAAGTAGCCGCCCGAAAAAATGGCCGCCAGCAAGCGGGGCACCAGTGCGATCACCGTGAGCCAGTACAGCGGGCGCTGCTTCATCCGGGCCAGCTGTGCGCCGAGCGGGGTGCCTGTCATGGCGGCAAAGTTGCCACCAAGCGCGGCTTCGCCAATGCACACCAGCTACTTTCGGCCGCGATGGCCACAGCAAGTTCCCGTGCAGGCATCTCCTGGGGGCAGGCATTGCGGAACCCGCGCTTTGCGGCTGCGCTGCTTGCGGCCTTGGCCTTTGGAGCCTCCCTGGTGCTGGTGCTGCCGTTGTTCTTCCAATGGATCGCCGCCAAGCCGGGGGCGGTGCCCAGTGATCCGCTGCTGGCGCGGTTGGGTCCGTTCAATGTTTCGCATGCCACGTTCGCCGTGCTGTATGGCACGTTGGTGCTCGTGGTGGCCCGCATTGCCAAGCGCCCCATGGTCGTTTTGCGGGGTTTGGTGGCCTACGTGGTGCTGCTGTTGCTGCGCATGGCCTCCATGGCGCTGGTCACCTTGGAGCCGCCGGCAGGCATCATTCCGCTGGTGGATCCGGTGACGCAGGTCTTCTATCCCGGTGCCACACCTTTCCTGAAGGACCTGTTCTTTTCCGGCCATACCGCCACGTTGGCCCTGATGACGCTGCTGGCGCCACGCGGCGCCGTGCGCGGCCTGGCGGCGCTGGGCACCTTGGCGGTGGCGGTGCTGGTGCTGGCCCAGCACGTGCATTGGAGCGTGGACGTGCTGGCCGCTTTTCCGGCAGCCTGGCTTGCTTGGGCCGCGGGCGGCAAGTTGATCAGCCTGCTTGGCCTTTCTCCTCCGGGGGCAGGCGCTTGAGGTAGATGCCGTTGGCCACCTTCTCGTTCAGGCTGTCCGGCAGCCATCCCTGTGCTTTCGCCGTGATGCGGTTCAACAGGCCAGGCACCACCTCAGCCTTGCCTTTGAGCATGGCCTTCACTGCGCTGGCGGCCACGGGCCCGGGGCCGCTGCCGAACTTCCGCGCCAGGTCGTCCATGGCCTGCATGCCCGCCCGGGCGGTGAAGCCGGTGATGATGCTGCCCGGGCATACCGCCGTAACGGATACCCCGGTGCCTGCCAGTTCCGCCCTCAAGGCACGCGACCAGCGCAGCAGAAAGGCCTTGCTGCCTCCGTATACCGCCATGGTGGCCAGGGCGGTGTAGGCCGTCATGCTTGAAACATTGAGCACGTAGGCGCGCTTGGCCCCCTTCAGCAGCGGCAGCAGCCGGTGCGTCAGTTCCACGGGCACGTCCATGTTCAGGTGCATCATGCGCAACTGGTCGCCTAAGCCAAGGCCGTCAAAGCGGCCCCAAAGCCCTTGCCCCGCATTGTTCACTACGCAGGTCAACGGAACGTTCAGCCCATGCACCCGGTCGGCCACTTGTTCCACCGCTCCGGGCGCAAAAAGGTCGGCGGTTAATACGTGCGCCCTGCCGCCGTTGAGGGCGCCTGCTTGCCGGGCCACCTCCTGCAACGCTTGGGCCGACCGGGCCACCAGCAGCACGCCGAAGCCATGGCCGGCAAGCTCGGTGGCCAATGCCGCGCCCAAGCCCTGGCTGGCGCCCGTGATCAGTGCATATCCGCGATCGTGCATCCTCTCCATGGCTGCAAAGGAAAGCCGTGGTGCAATGCGGCCTTCGGCGGCATTGAGGCACTTCCCGCCGTGCCCTTACTTCACCAGATGCTGGAAACGGTGATAGATCGGAGTGCTGCTATGCTCCGTCTTCGGCGTGTACTTGCCCGCGATGATGGGGATGTACATCACCCGGCGGCGGCTGGCCTCGCCCACAAGGGAGCTGCGCTGCACCCGGTGCCAGCAGCGGCCGTCATGTACCGTCAGGTCGCCCGCATGGATGTCAAAGGCCACTTCGTTCGGGTCTTCCTTGGTGTCCACGAACGATTTCTTGCGGAACAGCATGTTCCATTTGCTCTGGTGGTGCGTGCCCGGCAGCAGCCGCAGCCCGCCATTGCGCGGGTCCTGGTCGTCCAGGTGGATGCCCACGTTGAGCATGGGCAGGATCCGCTTGCCCAGGAAGATGTCGCGCACGCTGTCCGTGTGCCAGCCCATTTGGGTGAACTGGCTCGCATCGATGTTCACATAGTGGTTCACCACCAGCCCGTCCTTCTCATTGATGCCCAACCGCGCACCGGTGCCCACCAGATCCAGCAGCTCGCCGAACCGCGGGTCCTTCAGGAACTCCGCCAGCACCGGGCTGAACTGGTTGGCGAAGGCGAAGCGCTGCACGATCTTCCGCCCGTCGGTGTCCGTGCCGTACTTGATGGGCACGCCGTTCACCTTCTCACGGCCCGTGGCGATCCAATCGGCCTGCACGGCCTCCACCGCGCGCCACAGGTCCGCCACGGTCTGCCGGGAGATGAACCCCGGAAAATGGATCACTCCCAACTCCGCAAATGAACGCTTTTGCGCTTCGGTCAACTGGGCACCCAAGGGAGTGCTGGAGGCGATGATCTTTACCACGGCGGGCGGATTTGGAAAGCGAAAATAGCTCGGTGATCGATCCCTTGTTCAGGGCGGGTGCAAAGGTTTGACAATTTCGCCGTGCCGCCGACGGTTAGTTTTGAGGCCCCCATTGTTCACGAATGAAGGTCCTGGTGCTCTCCCG
The DNA here is from genome assembly GCA_018266475.1 of Bacteroidota bacterium. Lineage (GTDB taxonomy): Bacteria > Bacteroidota > Bacteroidia > Flavobacteriales_F > PHOS-HE28 > PHOS-HE28. The sequence continues at coordinate 9,565 of JAFEAI010000140.1, read as the reverse complement.
CGACAACAAGCTGTACTCCACCCGGCGCATTGTGGAGGCCGGGCGTGCCAGGGGCCACGAAGTGAGCGTGGTGGACCACGTGAAGTGCGACCTGGTGATCGCCCGCAAGGACCCCCACGTGCTCTTTCGCGGCCACCGCCTGGAGGATGTGGACGCCATCATCCCCCGCATCGGCGCCAGCGTCACCTTTTACGGTGCTGCGGTGGTGAGGCAGTTTGAGGCCATGAAGGTGTTCACCACCGTGGAAAGCCAGTCGCTGGTGCGCAGCCGCGACAAGCTGCGCAGCCTGCAGATCCTCAGCAAGGCCGGGGTGGACATGCCGCGCACCTTGTTCACCAACTACAGCAAGGACGTGGCCATGGCCGTGGAGCACGTGGGCGGCGCCCCCTGCATCATCAAGCTGCTGGAAGGCACGCAGGGCCTGGGCGTGGTGCTGGCCGAAAGCAAGAAGGCCGCCGTGGCCGTGGTGGAGGCCTTCAACACGCTAAAGGCCCGGGTGATCGTGCAGGAGTTCATCAAGGAGGCAAAAGGGGAGGATATCCGTGCGTTCGTGGTGGACGGCGCCATTGTGGGCGCCATGCGCAGGCGGGGCCGCGACGGGGAGTTTCGCAGCAACCTCCACCGCGGGGGCGTGGCCGAGCTGATCGACCTTACGCCCGAGGAGGAGGAAATGGCCGTGCATGCGGCGCGGGCACTGGGCTTGCGCGTGGCCGGCGTGGACATGATCCAAAGCGCCAGGGGGCCGCTTGTCCTGGAGGTGAACGCTTCGCCGGGGCTGGAAGGCATTGAAAGAGCCACCGGCAAGGACATTGCCGCGGAGATCATCTCCTATGTGGAGCGCAGCCTCAAGCACTGATCCGCCGCACAGCCCCCAGGGCAGGGCTACCGGGTCTGCAGCGCCCTTTGGGCGCAGTACACACTCTTGTCCACAACCGCAGATGGACGCGGATGAATGCGGAAGGCCTGCCTGAAAACCGGGATGAAACGCTTTCCCTTTTTTCGTGTGGATCCGTGGTTCAAGCCGGTATGTGAATGCGCCGCCAGGCGCAGGAATAAGGCCCGATGGCCCTGCACTGGAGCCGTTCCCGCAGCGGGAATACCTTTGGCCTCCCAATCCTGCGCCCTTTGCATTCCAAGATCCTCATCCTCGACCACGGCTCCCAATACACGCAATTGCTTGCCCGGCGTGTGCGCGAGCTGGACGTGTACTGCGAAATACACCCCTTCCATGCCGCCGCGCAGTTCGCGGGCGATCCTTCGGTGAAGGGGGTCATCCTTAGCGGAAGCCCCGCCTCCGTGTTTGACCAAGGCGCCCCCGATACCGACCTGGGCGGCCTGCAAGGCAAGGTGCCCGTGCTGGGCGTGTGCTACGGGGCCCAACTGCTGGCCAAGCGCGCCGGCGGCGAGGTGGGCCGCAGCACCACGCGCGAATATGGCCGCGCCCTGCTGGACAACATCTTCGTGCAGCAACCCCTTTTTGCGGAGATCCACCCGGGCACACAGGTGTGGATGAGCCACGGCGACAGCATCCTCGCCGCCTCCGCAGGCATGGAGGTGCTTGCCGGCACGCACAGCGTGGCCGTGGCTGCATTCCGCATCCGCGGGGAAGACACGTTCGGCGTACAGTTCCATCCCGAGGTGTACCATTCCACCGACGGCATGCAGCTGCTTCGCAACTTCGTCATCGGCATCTGCGGCTGCGCCCAGGACCATTCCCCCAAGGCTTTCGTGGAGGAGGCCGTGGAGGGCCTGCGCCAACAGCTCGGCCAGGACCAGGTGGTGCTCGCGCTCAGTGGGGGCGTGGACAGCTCCGTGGCCGCCGTGCTGCTGCAGCGCGCCATCGGTGACCGGCTGCATTGCATTTTCGTCAACAACGGACTGCTGCGCAAGGGCGAATTCGCCCAGGTGCTGGAGAGCTACCGCGGCATGGGCCTCAATGTGAAGGGCGTGGACGCAAGCGCCCAATTCCTTGCGGCCCTCAAGGGCCTGGAAGAACCCGAGGACAAGCGCAAGGCCATCGGCCGCACCTTCATCGAGGTGTTCGATGCCGAGGCCAAGCGGATAGCCGGCGTGAAATGGCTCGGCCAGGGCACCATTTACCCGGATGTGATCGAAAGCGTGAGCGTGAAGGGGCCCAGCGTTACCATCAAAAGCCACCACAATGTGGGCGGCCTGCCCGCACGCATGAACCTGAAGGTGGTGGAACCCCTGCGCTCGCTTTTCAAGGACGAGGTGCGCCGCGTGGGCCGCACCCTCGGGCTGGATCCCGCCATCCTCGGCAGGCACCCCTTCCCCGGGCCCGGCTTAGGCATCCGCATCCTGGGCGAGGTGACCGCCGAAAAGGTGGCCTTGCTCCAGGAAGTGGACCACATCTACGTCAATGCCCTGCGCGAGGCCGGCCAATACGACAAGGTGTGGCAGGCCGGCGCCATCCTGCTGCCCGTGCGCTCCGTGGGCGTAATGGGCGATGAGCGCACCTACGAGAATGCCGTGGCCCTGCGCGCCGTTAGCAGCACCGACGGGATGACCGCCGACTGGTGCCACCTGCCCTACGAACTTTTGGCACGGATCTCGAACAGCATCATCAACCAAGTGAAGGGCGTCAACCGCGTGGTGTACGACATCAGCAGCAAACCGCCCGCCACCATCGAATGGGAATGATCCGCCGCGCACTGTTCCTCCTCCTGCTGGTTGCCGCCACCGCTACCATTCCCGTTTCCGGCCAGGAGATGCGCACGGTGAACGGCGAGAAGTACATCGCGCACACGGTGGAAAAGGGGGAGACCCTCTTCGGCATCAGCCGCCATTTTGCCGTGCCCGTGGAGGCCATCACGCAGGCCAACCCAAGTGCCGCCGAAGGCCTCAGCATCGGGCAGGTGGTGCTGATTCCCGTGAAGGCACAATCCAAAAAGGACCTGAAAACCGCGCCCCAACTGGGTGGCGGCGAATTGCTGCACACCGTGGCCAAAAAAGAGACCATCTTCGGCATCGCCCGCAAATACGGCGTAACGCAGGAGGAACTCCAGCGCTGGAACCCGGACCTGCAGCACGGCCTCTCGCCGGGCATGGTGCTCCGCATCCAATCCTCCGCCAGTGTGGCCGTTCCCCCCGCAGCCGTGCAGCCGGCCGCATCGGACAGCGACCGGTTCCACCTGGTGCAGCCTGGCGAAACCTTGTTCTCCCTGGGCCAACTGTTCAACCTGCCGCCCGAGCGGATCAAAGAGGCCAATGGCGGCCTGCCGGACGGATTGAAGGCCGGCACCTATTTGCGCATACCCAGGGCTGCTTCCATGCCCAAGGAAGCAGTAGGGGAGGGTTCCATGGCCCCCAAGCCCGCCCCGGGCGCCAAGCTCCGCATTGCCGTGCTGCTGCCGTTCACCACCAGCGATACTGCTGCCACCATGGATGATGAAGGGCGCTCCGGATCGGCCGCAGATGCCGCCGTGGAGTTCCATGCCGGCATGGGCATGGCCTTGGACACCCTGCAGGCGCAAGGGCTTGATGCCGATGTCTTCGTGTTCGATACGGGCATGAAGCCCGCGCAGTGGACCGGCCTGTTCAAGAGCGATGCCATCAAGGGCATGGACCTTTACATAGGCCCGTTCCACCGGGCCGCCATAGAGAGCTTGGTGAAGGTGGCCGGGCCTGCACCCGTGGTATGCCCCGTGCCCCAAAGCAACAAGGTGCTGCTGGGCAATCCCTCGGTAAGCAAGGCCGTCAGCGGCCGCACCGACCGCCTGAAGCAACTGGCGCGCTTTGTGGCCCGCAACCATGGGCGCGACAACATCATCCTGCTGAAGCCGGAGATCTTTGCCGAGCGCGATGTGCAGGACATCCTGGCCCGTGAACTGCAGCAGGCGCTGCTGCCCCAAAGCGGAAAGTTCAGGGACAGCCTCCTGGTGGTGCCTTGTGCCCGCCGAGACATGTCCGCCGTGGTGGCCAAGCTCACCGCTTCACGCCCGAACATCCTGGTAGTGCCCAGTGAAGACGTGGAACTGGTCACCACCGCGCTGACCACGTTTTCGGGCCTTTCGTCCAAGTATGCCATCACCGTGTATGGCATGAATGCCTGGACCACCATGGGCACACTGGACCTGCAGGCAATGATGAAGCTGAACGTGCATGTGCCCGCCAGTGCGTTCATTGATTACGCATCACCGGCGGTGAACGATTTCATCGCCGGCTACCGCGCCAGGTACCACAATGAACCCGGCGAATACGCCTTCCTGGGCTACGATGTGGCGCTGTTCTTCATCAGGGCCGCCATGGAGTTCGGAAACACGTTCCCCAACCACTTCGCGGAGGTGCATGCAAAGCCCGTCTACCTCGATTTCCGCATGGCCAAGCTGGGGCCGGAGAACGGCTGGAGCAACACCGGCGCCGTGGTGCTCGAATACGGGCCACAGGGCCTGCAGCGTGCCAAATAACACCGCTCAGCGCAGCCAGCGGCGCTCCATCACAAAGGTGCCGAAGGGCAGCAGCGAGGCCACGCCAACGCCGTAAAGGCGCTCACCGGGCCACTTCACCCGCGTGAACATGGGCACCGCCAGCACCACGTATGCGATGAACAGGATGCCATGCACCCATCCGGTGTATTTCACCGCGCCCGGCATGCCGCCCCAGTACTTCAGGGGCATGGCGATGAAGAGCAGGACAAGAAAACTGATCCCTTCAAGGATGGCTACCCAGCGGAAGCGCCGGATCGTGGAAGTGTGTTCGTTCATGGCGGGTGCAAAGGTCGGTAAATCCGCCGGAGCCCCGGTCATGTCTTAGCAAGAAGACGCAGCAGGGCCACCGGCTAAGTTTGCCCCATGCACCGTGGTACCGCCTGGCTGCTCCTTTTTGCCCTGGCCGGCCTGGTGCTGGCCGTGCTTGGCCTGGCCGTGGGCAGCGTGCAGGTGCCGCTGCCCGAGGTGTGGCGTGCGCTGTGCGGCCTTCCGGGCGGCACCAATGCAGTGATCGTGCTGCAGGTGCGGCTGCCCGAGGTGCTTACGGCCATGGCCGCTGGCGCTGGCCTGGGGGCCGCCGGCCTGATGATGCAGACGGTCTTCCACAATCCCCTGGCCGGCCCGGGCGTATTGGGCATTTCCAGCGGAGCCTCCATGGGCGTGGCCCTGGTGATGCTGGCCCGCCCGCTGTGGCCGGCGCTGCCCGTGGCGCAGGACCTGCTGGTGATGGCGGCCGCGTTGGCCGGTGCATTGGCCGTGCTGCTGCTGATCACGTTGGCGGACCGCCGCATTGGCGACAGCGCCACCCTCCTTATCCTTGGGCTGATGGTGGGCTACCTGGCATCGGCGCTGGTAAGCGTGCTGCAGGCCGCGAGCGAGGCAGGTGCGCTGAAGGGTTTTGTGCTGTGGGGAATGGGGTCCTTTGCAGCCGTGGATGCCCGCCGCCTGCCCTGGTTGTGGCTGCCGGTGGCCGCCGGGCTGGTGCTCGCCGTCTCCCTGGCCAAACCGTTGAACGCACTGCTCATCGGCGATGAAAATGCCCGCAGCATGGGCGTGGACGTGCGCCGCGTTCACCGCACCGTGATCTGGGCCACCGGCCTGCTGGCGGGCACCATTACCGCCTGCTGCGGACCCGTGGCCTTTCTAGGCTTGGCCGTGCCCCACCTCGCGCGTGCCTGCATGCGTTCCGTGGACCACAGGCTGCTGATGCCAGGCACCATCCTGCTGGGGGCCGCCCTGGCCCTGGCCTGCGACCTGGTGGTGCGCCTGCCGTGGAGCGGGGGAGCACTGCCGCTGAACACCGTGACCAGCTTGCTGGGCGCACCCGTGGTGCTTTGGATACTGCTGAAGGGAAGGAGATGGGGACGCGGATGACGGCAGCGCGCATGCAGGCCCTGGAGTTGGTCATCGGCTACGCCGGAAGGCCCCTGTCCGCCCCGATCGGGCTGGAGTTGCCGGGCAACAGCCTCACCGCCGTGCTCGGCATCAACGGCATCGGAAAGAGCACGCTTTTGCGCACGTTGGCCGGCCTGCACAAACCCCTGGCAGGCCACGTGCTGTGCAATGGCGACGATGTGTTTGCCATGTCCGCTGCACGGCGCGCACGCTGCATCGCAGTGGTGCTCACGGGCCGGCCCGCAACGGGCCTGCTGGACGTGCAGACCTTGGTTGGGCTCGGCCGGCATCCATGGACCGGGCGGTGGGGCAGGAGTACCGCGGACGACCGCCTGGCGGTAGACCATGCCTTGCAGCTTGCCGGTGCAGCGCACCTGCGCCTCCGGAAGGTGGGCACATGCAGTGATGGAGAGGTGCAAAAGGTGCTTATTGCCAGGGCCCTTGCGCAGGATACGCCGGTGCTCCTGCTGGATGAACCCACCGCCTTCCTGGACCTGCCGAACCGGGCCGACGTGGTGCGCATGTTGCGCCGCATCGCCCACGGCCAAGGCAAGGCCGTGCTGTTCAGCACGCACGACCTGCAACTGGCATTGGACCTTTGCGACCGCCTGCTCCTGCTGCGTGCCAGGCAGGCCGCTTGGCTTGGCACCCCGGCGGAGGCGCTGGCCTCCGGTGAGCTGGCCCGCGCCTTCAGCAGCAGCGGCGTCACCTTCGATCCCGTGGCGGGTACGCACCGGTTTTTGCCCTGATCCGATGGCCCGTGCCACCGGTGCGTGCCGGACCGAAAACGGGAAAAGCCCCGTTGGCCGGGGCTTTTCCACAGTGTTGGACAGGTCCTACTTCTTCAGCAGGTCCCGGATCTCCATCAGCAGCTTCTGGTCGTCCGTGGGGCCGGCCGGCGCTGCGGGCGCCTCCGGCTTCTTCATGCTGTTCACGGCCTTCACCACCATGAACATCACGAACGCCACAATGATGAAATCAATGGTGGTTTGCAGGAAGTTGCCGTAGGTGATCGCCACTTCGGCGGCACCCGGCGTGGTCACCACCCCGCCGGCATCCTTCACCTCCAGCACCGGTGCGCGCAGCACCCATTTCAGGTCCTGGAAGTTCACCTTGTCGGTCAGCAGGCTGATCAACGGGGACACAATGCCGCCGGTGAACGCGGTGACCAGCTTGGTGAATGCGGCGCCCATGACAAAGCCTACGGCGATGTCCACCAGGTTGCCTTTCATCGCAAATTCCTTGAACTCCTTCAGCATGCCCATTTATTGGTGGTTTTGGTTTTGGTGGTTTTTCGGGTTGTTCGGATCGCTGTGCCGTGGTCAGTGCTTGTGCTCTTCCGCCTTTTCACCGGCTTCCGCCGGGGCGGGGCTGCGGAGTTCGTTGCGCAGTTGCTTGTGCTGTGCATGCAGGCGCTGGATCTCCTGCCGCATGCGCTCGATGGAGCGTTCCATCTCCTTGCGCATGGCCTCGCCGGCCGCGCTCTTGAAGCTGAACTTGCCCATGTTCTCCTCGCTCTGCCGCACCTCGGCCTCCAGTTCCTCGATCTTGCGCTTCACGAAACGCCCTTCGCGCTCGATGCGCTCCTTGCCGTCGGGCGCGGAGGAAATGTCCTGGATGCGGTTTTGGAAGGCCATCTTGCGGCGTTCCTCGTCGTTCATCTTTAGCTGGCCGTACTGCTTGTCCAGCGCGGCGCGGTAGCGGGCGCTCAATTTATCGTACTGCTTGGGCGACACCCGGCCGCCGTTGAGCCAGCGCACGCTGAAGGCCTTTAGCCGGTCCATGTCCGCATGGCGGTCCCCGCTCAGGGCGAACGCCTCGATCTCGGCGATCAGCTCTTCCTTTTCCTTGGCATGCCCCGCCTGCTCGGCGTCCTGTTGCTCAAAGGTGGCGCTGCGCGATTTGAAGAACGCGTCGCAGGCCTCGCGGAACCGGGCCCACAAGCGGTGTTCGTCCCGCTGGCCGGCATTCCCCGCTTCCTTCCATTGCTGCTGCAGCGCCTTCAGCTTGTCGGCGGTTTGCCGCCATGCCGTGCTGTCCTTCAGGGCTTCCGCCTGCCCGATCAGTGATTCCTTTTTGTCGCGCGCAGCCTTGAACTGGGCCTTGATCCCCGCGTAGTGGGCGTTCTTCTTCTCGAAGAAGCTGTTGCAGCCGTCGCGGAAGTCCCGCCACACGCGCTCATTGTCCTTCTTGGTGGCGAAGCCGACGTTTTTCCAGGCGTTCTGCAGTTCGAGCACTTGGTCGGTGAGGGCCTTCCATTCGTTGGCGGACAGGTTTTCGGCCTGGTTGGCCAATTCCTTCACCTTTTGCACCAGGCCTTCCTTGGCGGCCAGGTTGGCCTCATGCTCGGCCCTGCGCGCCTTGTAGTAGTCATTGATCCGGTCGTACACCGCACGGGTGGCGTTCCAGAACGCTTCGTTCACCGCCGTCCGGTCTTCGCTGGTCACCGGGCCGATCTGGTGCCATTTGTCCTGGTATTCGCGCACCAGCTGCTCGGCCTCGCGCACGGTGCCCACGCGCTGCACCGCCTCCATGTCGGCCACCAGGGCCTGCTTCAGCGCCGTGTTCTTCCGCAGGTCATGGTCCCGAAGGTCCTTGTAGATGCGGATGTGGTAGAAGAAATCCTCCCGCAGCTGGTTGTATTCCTGCTGCAGCTCCCGGAAGTGCTGCTGCGGTATGGCGCCCACCTTGCGCCATTGCTCCCCCAGCTCGTTGAAGCGCTGGAAGGCATTGCCGATGTTTTCCTCGTTGGCGATCAGGTCGCGCAGCTCCTGCATCACCGCCTGCTTGGCGGCCAGGTTGTCGTTTTCCTCCTTCAGCCGTTGGCGGCGCAGGTCGTTCACCTTGGTGTTGAAGGCGTCCAGCAGTTGCTTGAACCGCTTGTCCTCCTCGCCGTTGAGCCGTGCCGATTCGATCGGTTGGGGCCGTGCCGGTGCCTGCGGCAGCTTGGGCTCCAAGGCGGGGGGAGGGCCTATCCGCTCTTCCTGCTCCTTGGCCTCGGAGACTTCCGCAGCAGCTTCCGCTTCCTGCGCCTCCTCCGCGGCACGCGCTTCGGCCTCGGCCTTTTCCGATGCCACCAATTCTTCAAAGGATTCCTTCAACGATTCCACCACTTCGGCGGATTGCTCCACGTCCGGATGTTGGAGCAATTCCTCCATCCGGGCGATCAGCTCGCTTTTCGATGCCATGCTGTACGGTTCTGTAAACCCGCTGCGGGTTGAGCGACCAAATATAGAAGAGCGGAGCTTGCCGCAAATTTCCGGTGCCGTTGTACCCCGTGCCAAGGGGTGGGGAATGCTGCGGCCTGCCTTGGGCCAATGAGCACTTGCATGCTTCCATCTTCACCGCTGCGGGAAGTAGTTTTGCAGGGTGCAGGCCCCCGCAAGTGGTGGCAAGTGGTGGCGGAAGGGGGGGCAACCGGCAAGGGAACCATGGAGCTGAAGCTCGAATCGACGCAGCTTGCGGATTACCTGAAGGTGCTGCCTCCGGTGGTGGAATGGCATTCGCCGCGCATGCGTGAACGGCTGGAAGGGATCATGTCGCGCGCTTCATCCGATCTGCGGCGGGCGGAACTGGCCTTCGAGGTGGCGCGGGACCAGGTGGCGCATTCCTTTGATACCGGGCACGAGGTGGTGTCCATCACCGCCGATGATGCCTTGCGCAACGGTGAGGGCATCTGTTTTGCGAAGGCGCACCTGCTGGCCGCGCTGCTGCGCGGAATG
>JAFEAI010000013.1 GCA_018266475.1 Bacteroidota bacterium | reverse complement strand
CATGCACCCGATCGGCGCAACCGGGAAGGAGTATGTTCCACTTCCTTCAGGCACAGCGGTGGTCTGGCGTTTCCAAACAGGGGGCGGACGTGTTGGACGCGGTCTGGTGGTGATACCGTAGCGACCAATGGGGCGCAGATGGACGCTGGCTGATCACATCCCATGCCTGTACGCATGCTCCTGCACCTTTACCACATGCAGCACGAACGGGAAAAGCGCGTCCATCGTCTCTTGCGCACCACGCGTGGAGCCGGGCAGGGTGATCACCAAGGTGCGGCCGACCATGCCGGCGATGCCGCGGCTCATCATAGCGTAGGGCACGCGCTCCTGTCCGTAGTTGCGCGCGGCCTCCATGATGCCGGACACCTCGCGATCCAGCAGCGGAGCGATGGCCTCCGGGGTGCGGTCGCGGGGTGAGAGGCCGGTGCCACCGGTGGTGAGGATGAGGTCCAGCCCTTGTGCGGCCCAGGCCTTCACCTGTTCTGCGATGCGTGCGGGTTCATCGGGCACTAAGCCCTGCGCCGCCACGTCCACGCCGATCTTCTTCAAGCGTTCCGCGATCGCGGCACCGGCCTTGTCCTCCTTCTTTCCGGCCGAAACGCTGTCGCTGATCACCAGCACGGCGGCACGCGGGGCGGTGTCGAACGCATCCTTCCAATCGCTCTTGCCGCCCTTCTTTTCCACTAAGCGGATGCGCTCGATGGTGATGCCCTTGTCGATGGGCTTCAGCATATCGTACATGGTGAGCGCGGCCACGCTGGCGCCGTGCATGGCCTCCACCTCCACGCCGGTGCGGTAGATGGTGCGCACTTTCACGGTGACCACGATGGCCATGTCCTGCACTTCGCTGGACACTTCGGTGTGCTCCACGGGCAGCGGATGGCAGTCGGGGATCATGTCGGCGGTGCGCTTCACGCCGAAGAGGCCCGCGATGCGCGCGGCCTCCAGCACGTCGCCCTTGGGCACGCGGCGCTCCTTCACGGCGGCGATGGTCTCCGGCAGGCTCACGTGTACGGTGGCTTCGGCGATGGCTTCGCGGAGCGTGGTGGGCTTGTGGGTGATGTCGATCATGTTGAAAGCTGAAAGGGGAAAGTTGAAAGAGGAAAAGGCTTGATCGTTGCCCGTCAAAGGTGATCGGTGATTGGTGATTGGTGCGCTCGCCGATACTCTGGTGCATATCCGATCACCATTCACCAGCTGCTATTCACCGCTGCGGTCATGAATTCCGTTTCCAACCATGTGTGCCGTTCTCCAAGATCTCTTTTCCGAAGATGGGCAGGCGCTTCTTCACTTCATCGGTGACGAAGGCCACGGCCTCGCGTGCTTCGCGGCGGTGCGCGGCGGAAGCGAAGACGAAGAAGCACAGCTCACCGGCCTTGATGCTGCCCAAGCTGTGGTGCACGTGCAGGCAGGTGATGGGCCAGCGGGCGAAGGCTTCCTCGCGGATCGCGGTCATCTGTTCGTTGGCCATGTCGCGGTAGGCGGTGTATTCGATGGCGTGGACAGTTGCCCGTTGTTGGTTGCCGGTTGTCAGGGCGCCGGTAGCAGATCCATGCGCAGCCGCCAGTTCATCGGCCCGCACCTGGCCCAGGAAGATCTCGTGCCCGCCGATGTCGGTGCGGGTGGCGTGCTTGGCGATGCTTTCGGCGATGAAGGCCGGGGCGATGGGGCCATCGATGAAGATGTCCCGCGTTTTATGTGTCTTCGTTCCGCTCATCCTCCTGCAAAGGGCGGCAGTAGCGCCACTTCTTCGTTTCCGTTCAAGGGGGCGTCGCCGTTGATGATCCGCCGGTCCACGGCGATGGCGTAGCTCAGCGCGGCAAGGCCGTGGATGCGCTGTTCCGCGGCCTGCTTCAGGCCCTGCACGGAGGAAGCGCTGAGGGTGATCGCCTCGGCACCTGCCTTTTCGGCGATCATGCCGAAGAGTTTTACTTCCATGGGGTCAATTCGTGATGAGGGTACCGCAGGGTCCCGAGGCGGAGACCCTGCGGGAGTGAGTGTTGGGTTGCCTCAGGGTCCCCTGCGGGAGACCGCTGAGGGAGCT
>JAFEAI010000139.1 GCA_018266475.1 Bacteroidota bacterium | reverse complement strand
TTCAGCGCACCCGCCAAGTTGGTGACCTGCTCGGTGATGCCCACCCCATCGCAGCCCGGCACGATGCAGCCCATGCTGTCCACCTTTACCACCCAGGCATCCTGGGAGTAGCCCGGCGGGTATGGGCCATTAAACGGATTGTTTGCAAAGCCCGATGCGATGCAGCCACCATCGGCGGTGGGCAGCACATCCCAAAAACGACCCTGGCCTTGGGGCACAAGACTATCGTAGTACCAGTAGGTGCGCATCCACAGGCTGTCGCCATCGCTGGTGGTACGAAGCAACAGCCCTTGCTCCTGACCACCATCGTAGGTGACCCCGCAATGAATGATATCCGAGTTCGGGAATTGCTTAGTGGCAAAGATCGTACGGCCATATTCGGGGCTGCCATAGAGATGCGAAGAGATCACATCCCCGTTGGAGGGATCGACAAAGGCCACGTAAGGCGTTTCCCAGCCAGCGGCATCCATTGCCCATGCACCACTCATCAATACCCGGCCGTCTGATAGAACCAAAAGCGATGGGTTGGGCTCCTTGAATAGACCACCGTAGTGCCTGATCCACACTTGTGTGCCTACGCTGTCCGTCCTCGCTAGCAGAAAATCTGTATTGCCGTAAGCCGGAGTGGTGGCACCGGCAAACAAATAGCCATTGGACACCATAGCTATGCAAGAGAAATCATCCGCAATCGAACTCAATCCATAGGTCTGCCGCCATTGCTCTACCCCGGTACTGTCCGTTTTCAGTGCGAAACCATCAATCACACCCGAAGCATCGGTGAAACCACAGATTACAAAGCCCCCGTCCATGGTCTGTTTCACTTGGGATCCGATCCAATACTGCCCCGCCCCACCATAACTCCTCGTCCAAAGCGTATCGCCAGTGGAGGTCAATCGCATCAAGCGGGCTTCCAGCACATCGGAGAAGCTTTGGCTCGATCCACCAACAATGAAACCACCATCACTACTGGTGCTGTCGCAGCAATCCGCCCACCCGAGAAAGATGGAATGTTCCGGATAGTGCAGGCGCTTCTCCAAGGTTACGTTCCCTTCGGAATCTATCTGTTGAAGCACGATCACGAAAATGCCCAGGATCGAGTCCGGTGTAATGGTGTCGGGTTCGTAACTTCCACTAAGAATCATATAGCCAGAATCAGAATGTTCCAGTCCATATGAACCCTGCGCAAAATGTGCACCGTAGGCATCGTAATGCCGGTTGAAGCCTTGGCCCCATGCCCAAGCGGGCAGGAGGCCAAGGCATGCAACCCAGTAGAGGGTACGCAAGTGCATTTGAGCACTACTGCAAGGCCAGCTTCACCTGCCCGGCGCGTATACCGTCCAAACGAAGCTCGGCCAGGTAGATCCCCGCTGCCACAGCACCTGCTTGGAGGACGGCCACGCCCATGCCGGGTTCAACACGCTGGTCATACAGCAACCTGCCGTTCAAGTCCCGGATCTGCAGGGTGGCCTTGGATACACCTTCAGGCACATTGCAAACTACATGGACGGGCCCGACAGAGGGGTTGGGGTACGCGTCCAAAAGCAACGGTTGATGTGATGCGCGGTCCCGCTCCCGGTGGCGCGCACTACTGCGGAGCTGCATGTCGGTGGGCAGGATGATCACCTCCTCCAGCGGCGCGGCACCGGTGGCAGTTTGCAGCCACGCACTGGCCTGGGCCGAGCCGATGGT
>JAFEAI010000138.1 GCA_018266475.1 Bacteroidota bacterium | reverse complement strand
CAGTATGGCCAAGGCCACCACCGAGGTGATGGCGTCCATGTTGTCCAGCATGTTGATGGCGTTCATCATGCCCACCACCCACAGCACGGTGAGCGCCTGGTCCAGGAGGGGGATGTGGAACAGGTGGATGGAGGTGCCCGTGGCCACCAGCAGCACGCCACAGCCTACCTGGGTGAGGAATTTCAGCAGGGGCCGCGTGTTGTACGCATCATCGGCCAGTCCCATCAGAAAGCCCAGCCCGGTGGCGGCCAGCAGGCCCACCAGTTCCGGCCGGAAGGGATCGGCTTCCTTGGGAAAGATCACGCCGTAGGCGGCAAAGGCGAAGAGGAAGACGATGAAGAACCCGATGCCGCCGAAGGCGGGCTTTGAGGAGGCGTTCCAGCGCACCATTCCCGGGGCGTTTTCCCGGATCCCGAACGTGCGGAAGAAGCGCATGAACACCGAGTTCACCAGCAAGGTGAACACTAAGGCCAGGATGAAAAGCCCGGAAAGCAGGAGGAAGATGTGGTCCGGGGAGTACATGGCTACCGTTCCCAGTTCTTATCGCGGAGCAGCGAACCCGCCTTGTCCTTGTCGCTTACCAAGGGATCGGCGATGCCCCAGTTGATGCCCAGGTCGGGGTCGTTCCAAAGGATGGTGCGTTCGGCCGATGGCGTGTAGTACGCCGAGCATTTGTAGGCAAATACGGTATCCTCCTCCAGGGCCAGGAAGCCGTGGGCCATGCCTGCGGGGATGAAGAGCATGTCGTGGGTCCTGTCGTCCAGGCGCAGGCTGAAGTGGTGCCCGAAGGTGGGGCTGCCCTCGCGCACGTCCACGCACACGTCCAGCACCGCCCCCCGCACCACGCGCACCAGCTTGGCCTGCGCATGGGGAGGGGCCTGCAGGTGCAGGCCGCGCAGCACCCCGGCCTTGGAGCGGCTCTCATTGTCCTGCACAAAGCGCACGCCGATGCCTGCGCGCCGGGCCAGTTCCTCCGCGTTGAAGGTTTCCATGAACTGCCCGCGGGCGTCGGCAAACACCTTGGGGCGCAGGTGCAGCAGGCCCTGTATTCCGGTGGGGATCACGTCCATCTATATCCGCTTGAGCAGCTTGCTGAGCCAATTGCCCTTGGCGGCCCTGGCCTTGTCGTCGTAGTAGCCGTAGCCGTACCCATAGCCGTAGCCGTAGCCGTAGCCGTAGGAATAGCCGTACTTGTTGCGGTCCACGTCCACGCCGTTCAGCACGCAGCTCAGGCGCTTGATCTGGTTTTCATTGATCAGGCGGTCCACGTTCTGCACGAAGGCCTTCTTGGAGTAATCCGCGCGGAAGATGTACATGGGGATGTCCGCCTTCTGGATGATGGCGATGCCGTCGGTCACCAAGCCCACGGGCGGGGTGTCGATCAGGATCACGTCGTACTGGTGCTTGAGGTGCTCTATGAGCTCGTTCATCCGCGGGCCCATGATCAGCTCACTGGGGTTGGGCGGGGTGGGGCCTGCGGTAATGAAATCGAGCCCGCTGAGGCTGCTGTGCTGGATGCAGCCCTCCAAGGTGTCCTTGCCGATCAGCAGGGTGCTCATGCCGCGTACGTTCTGTACGCCGAACCCCAGGTGGATCTTGGGCTTGCGCATGTCCAGGTCCAGGATCACCACGCGCTTGTCGCCAAAGCTGATGATGCCGCCCAGGTTGATGGCCACGAAGGTTTTGCCTTCGCCGGAAATGGTGCTGGTAACGGCCATCACCTTGGGCCCGGGGGAGTTATCCACGAACTGCAGGTTGGTGCGCACGCTGCGGAAGCTTTCCGCGATCAGCGATTTGGGGTGCTTGTCCACCAGCAGCTGGCTCACGGGGATCTCCTTCTTGTACTTGGGCACCATGCCCAAAATGCCCACCGAGCTGTTGCTTGATTTGGCAATGTCGTTCAGCGAGGTGATGTTGTTGTGCAGGATGTAGCGCACGATCACGATCAGGATGCCGGCGATCAGGCCGGCCATCAGGTAGGTGAACATCACCATGCCCCGGTTGGGGGTGATGGGCGCGGTGGGTAGCACCGCCGATTCCAGCACGCGGTTCTCGGGCACGAAGCCCGCCTTGCTGATGCGGTATTCGATGTCCTTCTCCAGCAGTTGCGAGTAGTACTTCTCGTTGATGTTGAAGAGGCGCTCGATGCGCGCGTAGGCCAGCTCCTTTTCAGGCAGTTGGCTGAAGCGCTGCTCATATTCGGCCAGCTTCTGGTTGTAGTCGTTCATCCGGGATGCGAGGCGTTCGCGCATCACCGCGATGCTTTCCAGGATCAGCCCCTGCTGCATCTCGATCTGCTTGTCCAGCATCCGCAGGTTTTCGTTTTCCCCGGTGGCCTCAAAGGCCATGGTCTCGCGGTCCTGCAGCAGCTTGCCCAGCACGCCGATGGCATCCTCCAGCGAACCTGCAAGGTCCGCGCCCGCCAGCAGGGGCCTTAGCTGGTACACGTCCATGTGGCCCGCTTCGCGCTTGGCGGCATGCTCCACCTCCTTGAGCAGGTTGTCCTGCATGCGCAGCTTGAGCATCTGGTCCTCATACTCGTCGGAGCGGGCCAGCAGCAGCGGGGTGAGCTGCTCCATGTCGCTCACCCGGTTGTCGCGCTTGAAGATACCCAGCTGCATTTCACTGGTGCGCAGTTCGGCGAACACAGTGTCCTTCTGGCTTTCGATGAAGTGGAGAATGCTTTCCGCACTTTCGGATTTGCGCTGCAGGTCGTAGGTGATGAAGGCGTCAGCCATGGCCTGGCACAGGTCGCGCGCCAGCATGGCGTTGTGGTCCTTGGTGCCGATCAGGATCGTTTTGGCGCTGGGGTCGGCGATGCTCACTGCGATCTGGCCCGCCAACTGGGCGGTGAGCAGGCGCGTGTCGTTCAAGGTGAAGTAGTGCGTGCCGCGGTCCTGCCCGGAGGGCCAGTCCTCCCTGCCGTTCAGCACCAGCGAGGCCTTGAAATGGGGCGTGGTGAAGGGTTGGCCCGGGAGGATGGTGAACTCGAAGGGCGCAGGCCCCACGCTGTACGCAATTTTCAAGGCGCCGCCTTCCGCAGGGGCCACGGTTACCGGCCTGCCCAGCACGGAGGCATCGATGACCTCAAGGTGCTCCAAGGTGTAGAAGGACTGCCTATAGCGTTCCTCGGTGAGGATCTGCCCGCGGAAGAAATAGCGCACCTGGAGCGGTACCAGCTGCACTGCCTTGGCTATGAAGAAGCGGGACCGCAGCAGTTGCACGTCCGCCTGCAGGTTGTTGTCCTCGGCCAGCGGCGTGTTCACCTTCAGCACCATCTGGGCATTGTTGGTCTGCCCCAGCTGCAGCATGGCGCTGCTGGCATAGGTGGGCGCCGTGTAGCGCAGGTATAGGTAGGCCGCAGTAAAGGCCAGCAGCAGGCACAGGCCTATCCATACCAGGGTGCGCTTTACGATATAGACGAAGAGGCCGAGGTCGAACTCGTTGCTGAAATTGGTGATGCGCTCCCGGTAGCTGTCCAGTTGGGCAGCGCGGTTGCTCACATCGTCGTTCAGCATTCCCGTCTTATTTGAACCCGTTGGTGATGCCGTAGACCAGCATCAGGCTGGTGAGCAGCGTAACGTACGGGGTGAGCTCGGTGAGCAGGCCGCGGGCGATCTGCGGGTTGGGCTGCACGTACACGATGTCATCCGCCTGCAGCACCACGTCGGCATACTTCAGGTTTTGTATGTCGGACAGGTCGAACTGGTAGACATGGCGCTTGCCGTTGCTGCGGCGGAACAGCTTCACGCGGCGGGCATCGCCCCGCGTGGCCACCCCTCCGGTAATGGCCAGGGCTTCCATCAGGGTGGTGTTGTTGTTCTCCAGCATCACCACCTTGGCATCGCCGCCGCCGCCGGGGAATACCACCACGCGCCGGTTGCTTACGCTTAGCAATACGAAGGGCCGCTGGTAATAGGTGGCATAGCGTTCCTCCAGCAGCAGCTCGGCCTGCTTTATGGTGAGCCCGCCCACTTGCACGTCGCCCACCACGGGCAGCTTGGCATGGCCGTCGGGGTGTACCAGGTACAGGAACTGGATCCGGTTCAGGCTGTTCACGTTCTGGCTCTGCTCGTTCACCATGTCCACCATCTTGAACCCGTCGTTCGCGTACATGCGGAACGAGAGGATGTCATCGGGCTGGATCTTGAACTCGCGGTCCTGCTCCATGGTGTCCGACACCGTGTCGAACTGGTAGTCCCGGGGGGTCTTGAACATGATGTCCCGGTTGATGGCACACCCCGAGAGCAGGAGCGCAGCCATGCCGAGCACGAATAAAACCTTCCCCATGCCGTGCGGATTTCGGGCAAAAGTAACCATCGCGGCGGCCTGCGTCAGGCAAGCAGCGGTTCTATGTCGATTTGAGTGGGTGAAGAGGCTTGGGGTCGGACCTTCGGCCCATGAACAACGAACAGATTTTCCAACTGGGTTTGGGCCTTGTAGATCCTTGGGTCGTGGTGAAGTCGGAGCTTGTAATGGGGGAAGATGGCAAGGAGCTGCACCTTCATTTGGGCTACCGCAAAGACTATTTCGTTGATGGGTCGGGCAAAAGCAATGTGCATGACCGGGTGAAGCGGACGTGGCGACATTTGAACTTCTTCGAGCACAAATGCTATCTGCACTGCGGGGTGCCCCGCATATTGGGCGAGGATGGCAAGGTCAGGCAGGTGGCGGTTCCATGGGCGAGGGAGGGCAGCGGCTTCACCCTGTTGTTCGAGGCCTTCACCATGTTCCTGATCGAGCAGGAAATGCCGGTGAACAAAGTGGGGAAGACCGTTTCGGTTTGGCCCAAAAGGATATGGACGGTCTTCAACTATTGGATAGGCAGGGCTTATGCGAAAGCCGACCATGCAGGCATTGAAGTGCTCGGCATAGACGAGACCAGCTCCAAGCGCGGGCATGATTACGTGACCTTGGCCGTGGACATGAAAACCTCCAGGGTGGTACATGCCACCCAAGGCAAGGGAGCGGAGACCATTACGGCCATTGCGGGCCACCTGCAGGCCAAGGGAACGCCCCCGGAGGCCATCAAGCAGGTGTGCATCGACCTTTCCCCTGCGTTCATCAGCGGCGTGGGCAAGGAATTTCCCCAAGCCAACATCGTCTTTGACCGCTTCCACGTGAAGGCCCTGCTCAACAAGGCCATGGACGACGTGCGCAAGCAGGAGGTGAAGAAGCACGCCATCCTCAAAGGCCAGAAATACATCTTCCTCAAGTCGGAGAAGAACCTGCTCGACTATCAGGTCGCCCTGCGCGACCTGAGCCTGGAAACCCTGCCCCGACTGGGGGAGGCCTACCGATTGAAGGTGCTCTTCGACGATTTTTGGACCATCCGGAACCCCGAAAAGGCCCAAAGCTTCCTGGCCTTCTGGTGTGACTTGGCCACGGAGGCGGCCATCGGCCCTTTTGTGGAGTTCGCCAAGACCGTGGCAAGGCATTGGGCGGGCATCACCAACTACACCAAATACCACCTCTCCAACGGGATCCTCGAAGGAATCAACTCAAAGGTCCAGCTCGCCAAGGCAAGGGCAAGAGGTTACCGGAACATCCAGAACTTCATCAACATGATCTACTTCCTGACAGGCAAGCTCAAGTTCGATTACCCACGGTATTCGACATAGAGCCCAAGCAGCCCGGCATAGAGCGCTGCCGTGTCCTGCACCAAGCGTGAATAATGGTACCGTTGCCCCACCTGCTCCCAGCCTTTGGCGGAGAAATCCGCGCGGAGCGCCTCGTTCTCCACCAAGCGCAACAGGTTGCTGCCGAAGGCGCCGGCATCATCGTTGGCGCTCAGCAGCCCCGTGGACCCGTCATGCACCACGTTTTCTATGCCGCCCACACGGGTGCTCACCACGGGCTTGCCTGCCGCCTGCGCTTCGATCAGGCTTACCGGCGTGCCTTCGTTGAAGCTGGTGAGGGCCACCACGTCGGCGCCGGCGTGTACAATGTCTATCTCCTTGATCCAACTGGTGAAGGTGACATCAGCCGGTTTCACCACCGGCTTGCCGTTGACCCCGTGCCCGAAGCCGTGGCCGTTGAAGCTGGTGGCGCTGGCCAGGGTTAGGCCCAGGTCCGCGGCCTGCTGCCGGATGTGCTCCCGCTCCTCCCCGTCGCCGACAATGAATGCCCGCACTTTTTTGCCGGTGTGCTCCCGCACGTGCTTCAGCCCCTTCAGGAAGAGCCCGTGGTTCTTCACCGGCACCAAGCGGCCCACGATGGCCACCGCCACTTCGTCCTCCGCCACCCCGTACACGCGGCGGAACAAGGCCCTTTTCACCGCCTGGTCCTCGCGGAACTTCGCCAGGTCGAAGCCCAAGGGGATCACGCTCACCTTGGAGGCCGGGCATATCCGGTGCTCCTCCACCAGTTCGCGTTTCTGTTTCTCGCTGATGGCCACGATCCGTGACGTGCGGTGGGCCAGGTACCGTTCAATTTGCTTGAAGACCGTGGTGCGCACGGGGCCGAAATAGCTGTGGAACACGTGGCCGTGGAAAGTGTGTACCACGGCCTTCACGCCCAGTTCGCTTGCGGCCAGCCGGCCTACGGCACCGGCCTTGGCGGCATGGGTATGCACCACGTCCGGCCTGAATTCCTTGATGACCTGCTTGATCTTCCGGTAGGCCGAGCGGTCCTTCCAAGGCGAAACCTCGCGCTGCAGTTCGGGCAGGATGCGCGCCTCCACCCCGAGCGCCTTCAGGATGTGGCCGCTGCCTTCCTCGTTTTCGCCCTCGGGGCCGCCCACCAGCAGGGTTTCATATTCGGGCGGCAGGTAGCGGGTAAGGTAAGCCGCATTATGGGTGGGGCCGCCAAGGTTGAACCGGTTGATGATGCGGAGCACGCGCGGCATGGGATTCGGGGGGAGAGATGGGGGGATGTAGGAAGCGGCAATGGCCGGCCGGTCAGGTGGCCGTCCGGTTTGTCCACCACGAAACATAGACGAGCAAAGCGTGTATGGTTGCCTGGGAGGTACCCGGGTCGGTGGAGCGCAGCTGGCGTATGGTGCGGGCCACTTGTTCGGGCACCAGGCCGGCGGCTGCCACAGCATCGGGGCGCAGCACCTCGTCCACCAGGGCGGCCAGGGGCCCGCGCAGCAGGTCGCGCAGGGGCACTTCAAATCCTTTTTTCCCGCGTTGCATCACCGTGGGGGGCAGCATGGGGCCGAAGGTTTCGCGCAGGATGTGCTTTCCCGATCCGCGGTGCAGCTTGGCCCCGGCGGGCAGGCTGAAGGCGAACTCCACCACGCGGCGGTCCAGGAAGGGGGGGCGCACTTCCAGGGCGTGCGCCATGCTGGTGAGGTCCACCTTGTGCAGCATGTCGTTGGGCAGGGTGGAGCATACGTCGGCCAGCAGCACGCCGTTCATGCCGGGCATGGTGCGCAGGGCGGCGGTAAGGTCGGGTTCGCGGGCGGCGGCTTCCTCCTGTGCGCCGTGGCTTGCCACCAGGGCGTCCACCGTTTCACGCGGGGTGAAGGCGGCCAGGCCCAGGAAGCGTTCGGCATCCCCTTGGCCGGCCATGCGCGCGAAGCGGTCCAGTTGCCGGATGCGGTCCTGCCAGGCGCTGTTGCGTGATTTGGGCAATGCGCGCCACAGGGGGGCCATCAGGGCCACGGCGCGCTCGGCGGCACCGGGCTGGCGCCAGCGCAGCTCGGCCTGGTGCTTGCGGTAGCCGCCGAACACCTCGTCGGCGCCATCGCCGCTGAGGGCCACGGTAACGTGCTTGCGGGTGCGTTCGCACAGGATGAAGGAGGGCAGTGCCGAGCTGTCGGCAAAGGGTTCGTCCAGCGCGGCCAGCAGGCGGGTGTAGCCGTCGGCAAGCTCTTCGCGGCCCAGCTTGTAGGTGGTGTGCTCGCTGCGGATGTGGCGGGCCACTTCCTCGGCGTACTGCGTTTCGTCGAAGAAGGGGTCATCGGCATAGCCGATGCTGAAGGTGTGCAGGCCCTTGTGGTGCCTGGCGGCCAGCGCGCTGATGATGCTGCTGTCCACCCCGCCGCTGAGGAAGGCGCCCACGGGCACATCGGCCACCAAGCGCAGTTGCACGGCATCGTCGAGCAGGTCGTGGAGGCGTTTTTTCGGGTCCGTGGCAGGTGCGGTGGCGGCTGCGGCCTGCACCAGGTCGTACCACCGCTCCACCTGCACGTTGGCGGCAGTTGCATGGATGGCGTGGCCGGGCAGCAGCTTATGCACGTCCTTCACCGTGGTGTGCGGGGCCGGGGTGAAGAAGAAGGAGAGGAACTGGTGGGCCGATGCGCGGTCGGGGATGGCTTTGGCGCCAAGCTCCAGCAGGGCACGCAGCTCGCTGGCGAAGAGGAGCTGCCCGTCCTGCACCGTCCACAGCAGGGGCTTCACGCCGAAGCGGTCGCGTGCCAGGAAGAGTGTGTCTTCCTGCGCATCGTGTATGGCCAGTGCGAAGAAGCCGTTGAGGTCGTGCAGGAAGGCGGGACCCTTTTCGGTGAAGAGGCGCAGCACCACCTCGGTGTCGGTGTGGCTGCGGAAGGTGTG
>JAFEAI010000137.1 GCA_018266475.1 Bacteroidota bacterium | reverse complement strand
TGCACGTGGGCATCCACCTGCCGGAGGATCTCGCCTCCACGGGCCCGCTCACGCTTTCGATCACCACCTTGGAAGGGAAGCTGGTGCTGCGGCAGCAAGTGCCCACCAGCATAGCGAACGAGGTGGAGGTGGATGTGTCGCGGCTGGCTTCGGGCGCCTACGCCCTGCACCTGAGCGATGGCACGCGCTGGCTGGCGGGCAGCAAGTTCGTGGTGCAATGAACGGGGCCAAACACGGTAGTGGGCCTTTTGGCCGGTAGCTTCGCGGCCCATGCAAGCACACGCCCTGTACGATACCATCCTCCTCGACCTGGGCGGCGTGCTCATCGACGTGGACTACACGGCCTCGGCCAAGGCCTTCGCAAACCTGGGCTTCAAGGATTTCGGGGCGTTGTACAGCAAGGCTAAGCAGGACCACCTGTTCGATGGCTTTGAGACCGGGGCCATTTCACCGGCGGAGTTCCGCCACCGCATCTGCGGGATGCTGGGCGCACCCCTGTCCGATGCACGGATCGATGCCTGCTGGAACGCCATGCTCGGCAGCATTCCCCCGGATCGGATCACTCTGGTGAAGCGCCTCAAGGAACGCTATCAAGTGCTGCTGCTCAGCAACACCAATGCCATCCATGTGCCTGCATTCGAGGCCATCGTGGCGCGGGAGAACGGCATCATGGACTTCAAGGCACTGTTCCACGGGGCGTACTACAGTTGCGAAATGGGCTTGCGCAAGCCGGATGCCGCCGCTTTCCACCACGTGCTGCTGCGCCACGGCGTGGAGCCGGCCCGCACCCTGTTCATCGACGACAGCATACAGCACGTGGAAGGCGCACGCAAGGCCGGGCTGCACGCAGCGCATCTTGAACTGGCGCAGGAGGATGTATGCGGGCTGGTGGCCCGGCTCGGGCTGCTGGACTGAGCCTTGGCCTGCATCACCCGCGTTCAACCTTTCTTCTTCTTTGGTTTGGGCAGGGGCAAGGACCCGGCCATGCGCAAGATCAATGCTGCCAGTTTGTGCTCGCCGGTGATGGTTTCCTCCGGCACCAAGTAGTAGTCCTTGGAGCCGGGATAGGCTTGCGCCCGCTCGCACCGGGCTTCCAGGTCCGCGCTTTCGGGCATGATCTTCAGCAGCAGTTGGTTATCGCAGATGAAGCCCACCGTTTTGCCGTCGGCATAGAGGGCATACTCGCCGAACATGGGCTTCACGCTGAAACGCGCACCGTTTCCGAGCTCCCCGAGAATGAATTCGGCGGTTTCCTTGGTGGTGGCCATGGTTCAGCGAATTTCCTGGCACAGCTCCACCAATACGCCGTTGGCGCTCCTGGGATGGATGAAACAGACGAGCTTGTTGTCCGCGCCGCGCTTGGGCTCCTCGTTCAGCAAGGTGAAGCCTTGCGCCCGGAGCCGCGCCATCTCGGCGCGGATGTCGGCCACCTCGAAGGCGATGTGGTGGAGCCCCTCGCCCCGCTTTTCAATGGCTTTCGCAATGGGGCCGTCCACCCCGGAACTCTCCAGCAGTTCGATCTTGTTGGGCCCCACTTGGAAAAACGAGGTGGTCACACCCTCGCTGGCCACCACTTCGCGCTTGTATGAGGGGCTGCCCAGGAGCTTCCCGTACAATTCCTCCGCAGCGGCGAGGTCCTTTACCGCAATGCCGATGTGCTCGATCCGGATCATGCCCGAAAGGTACTCCGCAGGGATACGCACCTCCCCTCCCTGGGCGGATCCATAGGGACCATAAAGCAAAAAGCCCCGCCGGGGCAGGGCTTTGCACACGGGTCCGCGTTCACCGCTTGATGAAGGACTCGCCGGTCTTGTTGTCGTAGTTGAGGTAGTACAAGCCCTTGTCCAGCTTGCTTACGTCAATGTCCGAGGAATATCCGCGCATGACGATGTTGCCGTACTGGTCGTAGATCTCGTACAGCGTGCCGCTGCTGAGGTGGATGGCCTTCCTGCCCTTGTCGTACGTCCAGGTAACCGCCGCCACGGCCGGATCGGTGTAGGTGGTGGTTTCGCTGAAGCGGGGCCTGCGCGTGTTGTCCAACTGCATCACGCGGAACGCGTTTTCGCCGCTGTGCGGGATCACCTTGAAGGAGTACGTATGGTCGCCGGGCGTGCCTTCCCCGGGCACTTCGCCCACGCGGATCCATTTGTTCCATCGCTTCTGCTGCACTACGAAGGGCAGTTCACCGGTCTCGTTCCGGGTGGTCCAGGTGTAGGTGCCGTCCGCAGCGATGCTTTGCTTCACGATGTCGAAGGTGCTCTTGGGCTTGAGCACCTCCGGGTTGAGCACCTTGGGCGTGCATCCCTCGCGGTGCATGATCTTGATGTTGACCTTGTCACCGACCTTGAAATTGTACACGCCCAGGTCGATCTCGAAGGCGCTGGAGTTGATCTCGTCCGTGCTCACCTTGTTGTTCACCATCACTTGGTAAACGCAGAACCCCACCCCGGCTTCCGAGAACGGGTTTTGCACGAAGATGTTCTTGCCTTGGTAGTTGCCTTCCAGCACGATGGTGGCGGCCTGCGCGGCCAGCCCTGGCAAAAAGGCTCCAAGAAGCAACAGGTGGCGGAACTTCGGGATCATCGGTGCGGATATGAAGGGCTAAATATAGCAAAACGGGCCAATGGGCCGGTTGCAGTTGGCATTAGAGGGCCTGCTTGGCCTGGACCGCCGCCGCCATGCGCCGTATTTCCTCCAATGAATAGGGGGTGTCGGCGTCCAGGTCTTCCACTTGGAAGGTGCGGTCGCCCACCGCCACGGTGCGGCTGAAGTGGTGGAAGACCAGGGTGGAGTCATCGGGGAACTGGGACCGGTAGATCAACAGGCCGGGCGCTTCCTCCACCACGGTGTTTTTGCGGAGCAGGTCGCGGTCCAGGTCGGCTTTCAGGCGGTCCAGGCTTGGCGGCGCCTCATAGAGCTGCAGGCTGAAGTGGTCGCCGGCGCGTACCTCCAGCTTGCCGATCTGGTCCTTCCACAGGATGGAGGGCGCAGGCAGCCCTGCCGGCAGTTGCAGCATCAGCGGAAGCTGTTGCGCGGAAAGGTCCACCAGGGTGGTGGCCGGCACGCTGTCCTGCGGGGCGGTGCCCTGCTGTGCGGCTTCACCCTTGCCGCCGCCGCAGGCGGTCAGCAGCAGCACGCAGGCGCAGAGGAGGGCGGGGAGGTGCGGTTTCATGCGGCGAAGGTATACGGCCACCTTGCGCCCAAGGTTCATTTCCCCACCACGATGCGCACCCCTTCGCTGTGTGCCGCGAATTCCGGCGCGTACATGCACATGGCCGTGGTGATGCCGTTACTGAAGTCGCCCGCCTGGGCCACGCGCAAGTCGTACTGGAACACGTAGGTGCCTGCACGTATGCGGTCGAAGAAGAAGTCCGTGGCGGCATCGCGGGTGCTTTGGTACCAGCCCAGCCCGCCTTGGAAGCGGTAGCCGCTGAGCGTTTCGGTGGGCTCCAGCCCGCTGGCGCGCAGGTCCTTCAAATGCACGTAGTCCAGGTCGCGATCGGTGCGCAGTTCGATGCGCACGGTGAGCTTGTCGCCGGGCTTCAGCGCGCGGGCCTTGTCCAGCGCCACCAACTGCGGACCCGCGTCCGTGGCGGTGTTCAGCAGCACTTGCTTCTTGATGCTGAACGGACTTGCAGCGGAAGTGACCTTGTCCATCTGCTCAAAATACTGCCAGTACAAAGCGCCCCACGCGGCCCGGTCGGTGGTGGTGGTCACCGTTACCGTGCCCATGTCGCGGTTCACCTCTTCCCCGGACCAGGTTTTGGTGAAGTAGCCCGTACCGGCTTCCTGCTTTTCGGCCACCACCACGTCGCGGCCCACGGTGATCACGGGCGGTGCGGCGGGTTCCAGCCAATCATCGCCGGTGAGCAGCAGCGCGTAGCAGGCTTCGGCGGTGGCCTTGGTGGTCTTCCAGTCCGTGGTCTGCTTCAGCTTCAGCAGGTAAAGGCGCAGTTCGTTCACGGCCTGTTGGTCCTTGGCCACTTCGTGGAAGGCCTCGATCAGCAGCGCGTGCGTTTCCGCGGGGAAGTCCCACCAGGTGTAACCGGCGTTGAAGTTCTTCCAGTACATGCCGAGTTCTTCGCTGCGTGTGGCGCGTTCGCCCAGCGACTTCATGATCAGTTTGGCCGTGGGCTTTTCGCCGAGGCGTTCCAGCGCCAATGCGATCATGGCCTGCTCCTGCAAGCCGAACTGCAACCACGTGGCGGCCAAGCGTTCCTTGTAAAAGGCCGCCGCAGGGCCGCCCAAGGGCCATCGCTGGAAGAAGCTGCGGGCGTAGAGGTACTGCACCGCATCATGGCCCGGCACGTACTTGGCCCGTTGCTCCATGTTGGTCTCCTTCAGCAGGCGCTGGTAGTCCTTCGCCACATCTTCGTCCAGCCACTCCACGCCCTGCTTCAGCATCTGCTGCGTTTGCCCATCGGGGCGCAGGTCCGCTGCACCGAGTTTTTCCAAATGGCCGAAGCCGGCCACGATGCTTTGCGTGACCCAGCGCGAGGGTTGCATGCCGCTGAACCACGGCCATGCGCCGTTGCCCAACTGGGCATCGCGCAGCTGCTTCAGGGCCTTGCCGCGCTCGGCGGCCATGCGCTGCATGTCGAACAGCAGGCCGATGCGCTGCCTGCTTTCGCTTTCGTTGCGCGCGTTGAGCACCCACGGCGTTTCCGCGAGGACGATGTTCTTCAGCGCGCTGTTCTTTTCAAGCTTGCTCAGGAACGTGCCCTCATCCCCCGGCCCCCCCGCTTGGGCGGGACTCGGAAGCTTCTCCGAGGGAGAAGGGGAGTCGGCGCGCCATTGCGCGAACACTTGTTTGATCTTGGGACGTTCGTCCATGATGTGCGCGGCGAGGCTGTTGGCGTAGAGCCTGCTGAAGACCTGCTCGCTGCACTGGTGCGGGTACTCCATCAGATAGGGCAGGGCCTGCACGGCGTACCACGCGGGGTTGGGGGTGAACTCCAGCTTCAGGCTTTGGCTGCGCAAGGTGCTGCTGGTGTTGTTCTTCAGCTTGTCCAACGTGAAGGTCTTTTTGCCTGCGGTGCTGATGGGCAGCGGCAGGCTTTCGGTCACCAGCACGCGGTCGGTGAGGATGGGCAGCGGGCGCTGCTCGGCATCGGTGAAGGTGCCGGCCTTGGCGCTGATGCGCACGGCCACGGCGCTGAGGCCCTCGGGCACGGTGAGGTCCCACGATACCATGGCGCTGGCGCCCGGTCCGGCCGTGAAGGGTTTAGTGGCATCCTTCAGGCTGAAGCGCGCGTCCACGGCGGCATCGGTGAAGGGATCGAAGAGCTCGAGGGTGGCGGTGCCCTGGAGGAGATTCTCAGCCTCAAGGTCCGCTGCGCGAGACCCTGAGGGAGCAGCTGCGCGAGACCTTGAGGGAGCAGCTGC
>JAFEAI010000136.1 GCA_018266475.1 Bacteroidota bacterium | reverse complement strand
GCCAGGGTGAAGGCGAGCTGGCTGATGGGGTTGGCGCCGGCCTCCGCGATGTGGTAGCCGCTGATGCTGACGCTGTAGAAGTTGCGGACCTTCTTGTCGATGAAGTACTGCTGCACGTCGCCCATGAGGCGCAGCGCGAACTCGGTGCTGAAGATCGTTGTTCTGCGCCTGGTGGTTCTTTGGGCGTGCCCCGGCTCAAATGCAGCCGGGTCGCGTGCTGCGCTTTAGCCGGTCTTGTCAGGGCCAGCGGCTGCGGCACTGCGGGGTCACGCCTGCGTCGTGCCGCCTCGTTGCTCGCATCCGCAATGCCCTTCCTGCGCCGGGCTGCCGCTTCGCCCGCTCACGCGGAGAACACGCTTGCGATCTCAACCGTTGAAGCCTACATTCGTCCCGGAAAATGCGTCGCCTCCTTTTCCTGCTCACCCTTACGGTCTATGGCTTCAGTGCCCTGGAACTGCACGAGTGGCTGCATGTGCCGCAAGTGGTGATGCACTTTCTGGAGCAGCATACCAGTGAGGACTTCCACGACCTCTTCCACAACGAGCACACCGACGATCAGCAACACGATGAGCACGACCACGATCCGTTCAGCGAGGATTGCCACGGCGAGTTCTGCGCGTGCAGTGGCCTGGTCGCGCTTTCACCGGTGAACAGGTCTCTCCTGATCTCCCTACAGCCGCTCACCACCAAGGTGGGTGCGCAATTCCTCAACGTTGCGCCCAGTGGTTTCACGGGCAACGTGTGGATCCCTCCCAAGGCTTGAGTTGATCCGCCCTTCGGCGGAACGGGAACGCACCGTGCTTCGGCACGGTCCGGGGCCATTGTGTACCCGCGTTCCGCATTCGTCCTTCCTTCCATTCCCAAGTTTTTCCATCCATGATCGACAGGATCATCCGGTTCTCCATACACAACAAGGCCATCATCGGGCTCTTCACGCTCGTGCTGGTGCTTTACGGGGCGTACTCGCTCACGCAATTGCCGATCGATGCGGTACCCGACATCACCAACAACCAGGTGCAGGTGATCACCACCACGCCTACGCTGGCCGCGCAGGAGGTGGAACAGTTCGTTACCGCGCCCATCGAGCGGGCCATGGCCAGCCTGCCCGATCTGGTGGAGATCCGCTCCATCAGCCGCTTCGGGCTAAGTCTTGTGACCATCGTATTCGATGAGGACGTGGACGTGTACTTCGCCCGCACCTTGGTGGACCAGCGCCTGGGCGAGGCCGCCGCACTGATACCGCCCGGGGTGGGCACACCGACCATGGCCCCGGTAAGCACCGGGTTGGGCGAGGTGTACCAATACGTGCTGCACCCCAAGGAAGGGTACGAGGGCACCTTCAGCCCCAGCGAGCTGCGCACCATCCAGGAATGGATCGTAGTGCGGCAGCTGTTGGGCACACCCGGTGTGGCCGAGGTGAACAGCTACGGCGGCGAGGTGAAGCAGTACGAGGTGAGCGTGGACCCCAAGCGCTTGCAAAGCATGGGCGTCACCATCGGTGAGCTACTGCTCGCGTTGGAGAGCAACAACGAGAACACCGGCGGCGCCTACATCGAGAAACGGCCCAACAGCTACAGCATCCGGGGCGAAGGACTGCTGCGCACGCTGGACGACATCCGCAAGGTGGTGGTGAAGATCCCGCCCGGCGGTGTGCCGCTCCTGGTGGGCGATGTGGCCGAGGTGGGCTTCGGTGCGGCCCCGCGCTACGGTGCGCTCACCCGCAATGGCGAAGGCGAAGCGGTGGGCGGCACGGTGATGATGCTGAAGGGTGGCAACAGCGCCGAAGTGGTGAAGGCTATTGAAGCGCGCATACCGAACGTGCAGAAGGCCCTGCCGGAAGGGCTGATGATCGAACCCTATCTGGTGCGCAGCGAACTGGTGGGGCGGGCCATCGGCACGGTGAAGACGAACCTGATCGAGGGCGCGTTGATCGTGATCTTCGTGCTGGTGCTCTTTCTAGGAAATTGGCGCGCGGGCCTCATCGTGGCCTCGGTGATCCCACTGTGCATGCTCTTCGCCATCATCCTCATGAACGCCTTCGGCGTCAGCGGCAATTTGATGTCGCTTGGTGCCATCGATTTCGGATTGATCGTGGACGGCGCCGTGATCATCGTGGAGGCCACCCTGCACCACCTGCATGCGCGCTTCAAGGGAAGGATCCTTACCCGCGAGGAGATGGACCGCGAGGTTTTCGTGAGCGCCAGCAAGATCCGGACGAGCGCGGCCTTCGGCGAGATCATCATCCTGATCGTGTACATCCCCATCCTCACACTGGTGGGCATCGAGGGCAAGATGTTCCGCCCCATGGCCATCACCGTCAGCTTCGCCATCCTGGGTGCCCTGTTGCTCTCGCTCACCTATGTGCCCATGATGAGCGCGCTGGTGCTGCCGCGCAACACGGCGCACAAACCCAACTTCAGCGACCGCATGATGGACCGTTTCCAGAAGTGGTACGATCCCATCATCGGCTTCGCCTTGCGCAACCGGATCAAGACCGTGGGTGTGGCCGTGGCGCTCTTCATCAGCTCGGTCTTCCTGTTCGCACGCATGGGCGGCGAGTTCATTCCCACCTTGGAAGAGGGCGACTTCGCCTTCCACAGCATCCTGCCGCAGGGCGCATCGCTCAGCCAGAGCATCGCCAACAACGCCAAGGTGGAGAAGATCCTGCTGCAATTCCCGGAGGTGAAGCAGGTGGTGGGACGCACCGGCAGCGCCGAGATCCCCACGGACCCCATGCCCCCCGAAGCCACGGACCTCATGATCATCTTGAAGGACAAGGACGAATGGACCACCGCGCACGACCGCGAGGCTTTGCAGGACACCATGCTGCAAGCCTTGAGGCAGGTACCCGGCGTGTTCTACAAAGCCACCCAACCCATCCAGATGCGCTTCAACGAATTGATGACCGGCATACGGCAGGACGTGGCCGTGAAGATCTACGGTGAGAACATGGACACCCTCGCGGTGATCGCGAACAAGGTGGCGGCGATCATCGGCGAAGTGCAAGGTGCGGGTGAACCGCAGGTGGAAAAGGTGGTGGGCCTGCCACAGATCACCATCACCTATGATCGTGCACGGGTAGCGCAGTACGGCCTCAACATCCGCGAACTGAACCGCACCGTGCGCACGGCCTTCGCGGGCGAGGCCACCGGCGTCATCTACGAGAACGAGCGCCGCTTCGATCTGGTGGTGCGCCTCGGTGACCAACAGCGGCAGAGCATCGACGATGTGCGCACCCTCTTCGTGGCGCTGCCCGGTGGCGGACAGATCCAGTTGCAGCAGGTGGCCGATGTGTCCTTGACACCCGGCCCGGCCCAGATCAGCCGGGAGGATGCCAAGCGCCGCATCGCCGTGGGCGTGAACATCCGTGGCCGTGACGTGGAAAGCTTCGTGGAAGAGCTCCAAGGCCGCATCGATGCCGAAGTGCCAATGCCCGCGGCCTACTACTACACCTTCGGCGGCACCTTCGAGAACCTGCAGGCAGCTAGCAAACGCCTGATGCTGGCGGTGCCCATCGCGCTGGCCCTCATCTTCCTGCTGCTCTTCTTCACCTTCAACAGCGTGAAGCGCGCCCTGCTGATCTACACCGCCATCCCCATGAGCGCCATCGGCGGTGTGCTTGCGCTCATGGCGCGCGGCATGCCCTTCAGCATCAGCGCGGGCGTGGGCTTCATCGCGCTCTTCGGCGTGGCGGTGCTCAACGGCATCGTCCTCATCGCCACCTTCGACCAACTGGAAAAGGAAGGCATCAGCGACCTGAAGGAGCGCGTGTTGAAAGGTACCCGCACACGGCTGCGTCCCGTGCTGATGACGGCGGCGGTGGCCTCGCTCGGTTTCCTGCCCATGGCCTTGAGCGGCAACGCGGGCGCGGAAGTGCAACGCCCCCTGGCCACGGTGGTGATCGGTGGCCTCATCACCGCCACGGCCCTCACCCTCATGGTGCTGCCGGTGCTCTATCTGCTCTTCATGGGCGGAGGCAGGAGGCGCAACGATGCCAATGGCGGCAAGGCGAACGCACCGCTGATCGTCGCGACCGTGCTGTTGATCATGATCGGCGGCACCAGCAGCGCACAGGAACCGATGCCGATGGACACGGCGATCGCACGCGCCTTGCGCACCCATCCGAGCATGACCGCTGCGGAACTGCGTGTGCAGGAACAGGATGCCCTGCGTGGCACGGCCTTCGGGCTGCAGCCGCTCAACGCGCAATTCTCCCATGGCCAGACCCAGGGGCCGTATCCCAAGGACATTATCCTGGAAGCCAATACCGGGTTCGCATTTCCCACCACCATTGCCCGACGCGCGGCCTACCTGAAGGAAAGCCTGCACCTTGCGGAGAACGAAAAGCTGAACACGGCGGCCTACGTGAAGGAGAGCGCGGGAGGGGCCTACCTGCAATGGGCCATGGGCCTTGAACAGGTGCGTATCCTGCAACAGCTGGACAGCGCGTACGCATCCATGGCGGCCTTCGCGCTGCAGCGCTTCGAGCTCGGTGAGACCGGCCGCTTGGAAAGCACCAGTGCGCAAAGCCGCGCCGAGCAGGTGAAGGTGCGCTTGCGCCAGGCACAGGCTGATCTGGTGGCCTACCAGGTGGAAGTAGAACGCTGGACGGGCCCGCTCAGTGGTGCCGTGCCGGTGCCCGAGGAATTGCTCAACACCGCACGAGCGCCGGATCCCGGCGGCGGCAACGACCCGCTCCTGCTCTCCTTGCAGCAGCGCACGCAGGTGGCCGAGGCCGAATGGAAACTGCAACGCAGCCAATGGGCACCCAGCCTGCAGGGCGGCGGCTTCTACCAGACCTTCGATGGCACGTCGCCCTTTTCGGGCTTCCTCATCGGTGCTTCGATCCCCCTGCCCGGCAGCGGCCAGGGCGGTCGCACCTCGGCGGCACGTTTGCGCAGCGAGATCGCCGCGCAGGAACTGGAAGCCGCACGCCGACAGCGCAGCAGCGAGCGCGCCACCACGCAGGCGCAGCTCACTCAATTGCGCGAGAGCCTCGCCTTCTATGAAAGCACCGGTGCCGCGCTGGGTGCTACCCTGCGCGACGATGCCCTGCGTGCCTATCGCGCGGGCGAAGCCGACTACTTCCAATTCACTCAAGGCATCGAGCAGGCCTTTCAACTCAACGCCGAGCACTTGCGCGTGCGTTACGAGCTCGCACTTACCGTCCTCCACCTCCGTGCCCTCAATGGGCTCTAAGACCGCATAGACATGAAAACGCAACCGATCAACAGCGCTCTTCAGCGCATGCCGAATACGCTCTTTCTGCTCCTGCTCACCATCGCACTGGCCGCCTGTGGCGGTGGCGCGGCCTCCGGCGAAGAAGAAGGCCATGGCCACGGCGAAGAGGAGGGCCACGGCGGTGGGAGCACCGTCACCGTTTCGCCGCAACAATTCGCCGCCATCGAGGGCAAGCTTGGCAAGGTGGAGATGAAGGACCTCACCACCGCCCTCAAGGCCGTCGGCTTTTTGAAAGTGCCGCCGCAGAACGTCGCCGACATCACCGTGGCCATGGGAGGCACCGTGCGCGAAGTGCTGGTGCAGGAAGGCGACCATGTGAACAAGGGGCAGGTGCTCGCTACGGTCACCGACCCTTCGATCATCCAACTGCAACGCGACTACCTCGATGCGAAAGCACGACTGGTGTACGCCGAAACGGAATTGGAACGCCAGACCGAACTGGCCCGCGCCAACGTGAGCGCGCAGAAGACCCTGCAACAGGTCACGGCGGAACACGCCTCCTTGCGGGCCAGCGTGAACGCCCATGCCGAGCAGTTGCGCCTGATCAACATCGACCCCGAGAAGCTCACTGCCAATGCACTGCGCTCAGCCGCGGGCATCGTAAGCCCCATCGATGGCACCGTGGCGCACATCGCGGTGAACGTGGGAAGCAAGGTGAGCAACGATGCCACAATGTTCCGCGTGGTGAACAACAGCAAGCTCCACGTGGACCTCTTCCTCTACGAACAGGACATCGCCTCCGTGAAGGTGGGCCAGACCATCGACCTCAGCCTCACCAACCTGCCGGGCAAGAACTACACGGCCGTGGTCTTCGCCATCGGCAGTGCCTTCGAACGCGAGACGAAGACGATCCCGGTGCACGCGGAGATCACCGGCGACAAAGTGGGCCTGATCGACGGCATGGGCGTTACCGGGCGCATCAGCGTAGGCAACGCCACCACCACCGCCGTGCTCACCGAGGCCATCGTGAACATGGAAGGCAAGGACTACGTGTTCATCAGGACCGAAGGTGAAGAGGAGCATGGGCACGGGCATGATGAAGAGCCCGCGCACAAGGAGGAACCGGCGCACAAACACACCGAAGGGGAAGCACACGATCACGCGAAGGAGAACAAGGCAACCCATGCACAAGGTGAGGTGCACGAACATGACCATAGCGATGAACATGCGCACGAGGCCGCAACCGGCAGCATGAGCTTCCAACGCATCGAAGTGAAGCGTGGAACGACCGATGGCGCGTACACAGCAGTAACCTTCCTGCAACCGGTGGACCCGGACGCCGAAGTGGTGACCGGTGGCGCCTACTACCTGATCGCGATGATGAACACGAGTGAAGGACACGAGCATTAAGATCATGAGCACCCATCATTCCCTCGCTGCTCGTTCCACCTGGCGGACCTACCTGCCTGCTATTGTTTCGTTCATCCTGCTCCTCAGCGGCATCGCCATCGACCAGCTGGCACCGCAGCTCTGGCAACAGGCATGGTGGCGTTTCGCCTGGTACTTGGCCGCGTACCTGCCGGTAGGCTGGCCGGTGCTGGTGAATGCGGTACGTACCATCGCGAAGGGCGCGGTCTTCAGCGAGTTCTTCCTGATGAGTTTGGCCACCATCGGCGCGTTCTACATCGGCGAGTACCCCGAGGGCGTGGCGGTGATGCTGTTCTATGCCGTGGGTGAACTGTTCCAGAACGCCGCCGTTGATCGGGCCAAGCGCAATATCCAGGCCTTGCTGGATGTACGTCCGGATACCGCGAACGTGCTGCGCGACGGCATCCCGGTGGAAACGCCCGCTGCTGAGGTGAAGGTCGGTGACATCCTCCGCATCCGCGTGGGCGATCGCGTGCCGTTGGACGGAAAACTCCTGAGTGAAAAAGCGTCGTTCGATACCGCCGCGCTCACCGGTGAGAGCGTGCCGCGCACCATCGTGAACGATGCGCCGGTGCTTGCTGGCATGATCGCTGCGGACAAGGTGGTGGACATGGAAGTGACCAAACCCTTTGGCGAGAGCAGCCTCGCACGCATACTGGATCTGGTGCAGAACGCCGCCAAGAGCAAGGCACCAACGGAGCTCTTCATCCGCCGCTTCGCCCGCATCTACACACCCATCGTGGTGGCGCTCGCCGTGGGCATCGTGCTGGTGCCCATGTTGGTTGTGGAGTCCTACGACTTCAACAGTTGGCTATACCGTGCCCTCATCTTCCTAGTGATCTCCTGCCCATGCGCACTGGTCATCAGCATTCCGCTGGGCTACTTCGGTGGCATCGGCGCAGCCAGCCGCAAGGGCATCCTGCTGAAGGGTGGCAACTACCTCGATGTGCTCACCAAGGTGAACACCGTGGTGATGGACAAGACCGGTACGCTCACCGAGGGCGTGTTCGCTGTTCAGGAGGTGAAGCCTGCGGAAAGTGCAAGCGCGGAACAACTGCTCGGCGTGGTGAAGGCCATGGAAGCGCACAGCACGCACCCCATCGCAAAGGCCGTGTTGGAACATCCGCAAGGCGATGCCGTGGGCGAGGCCACGAACGTGGAGGAGATCAGCGGCCACGGTATGCGCGGTACGGTGCAGGGCAAGGAGGTGCTGGTGGGCAATGCGCGCCTCTTGAAGAAGTTCAACGTGTCCTATCCTGCGGACGTGGATACCGTCGAGGATACCATCGTGGTGTGTGCGATCGGCGGCAGCTACGCGGGCTACATCACCGTTGCCGATAAGGTGAAAGCGGACGCACAGCAGGCGGTGAACGAACTGCGTGCATCGGGCGTGCGCGAGATCGTGATGCTCAGCGGCGACAAGACGGCCATCACGCAGCGCGTCGCGGCCAAGCTGGGTATCCACAAGGCCTTCGGCGATCTGCTGCCGGAAGATAAAGTATCGAAGATGCAGCAGGTGAAGAAGGACCCTACCGCCGTGGTGGCCTTCGTGGGCGACGGCATCAATGATGCGCCGGTGCTCGCGCTCAGCGATGTGGGTATCGCCATGGGCGGCCTGGGCAGCGATGCGGCCATCGAGACCGCTGATGTGGTGATCCAGAACGACCAGCCCTCGCGGATCGCCGAAGCCATCCGCATCGGCCGGGCCACCAAGCGGGTGGTCACGCAGAACATCGTACTCGCTTTCGGCGTGAAGGCGATCGTCCTGATCCTCGGCGCGGGAGGATTGGCCACCCTATGGGAAGCGGTGTTCGCCGATGTGGGTGTGGCGCTGTTGGCGATACTTAACGCGAGCAGGATGCGGTGAGGGTTCTGGAACATAACTTGCGTGGCTACGAACATGAAACAGCTGACCACCCTGCTCTTTGCCTTTTGCACACTAGGCCTATCTGCACAAACCGGTGCAGTTTCCCCGCCCGCCAAAGGCAAGAAGACCGCCACCATCGCCATCCAGAGCACTGGCATCTGCGATATGTGCGAGAAGACCATCGAGACCGAACTCGTCTATACCAAGGGCGTGAAGAAGGTGGATGTGGACCTCAGCACCGCTGCCGTGAGCGTGACCTACGATCCGCGCAAGACCGACGCGGACAAATTGCGTGCAGCGCTCACCAAGCTGGGGTACTCCGCCGATGGCACACCCGGTGATGCAGCCGCCTTTGCCAAATTGCCCCAGTGCTGCCAGAATGAAGGCTGCGGCAAGTTGCCGGTGAAGCAATCAAGCTTCATTGGGCCATGCCGACGCAGGTGCGGCCATACTACGTAGCAGAGTTGCGCAAGAGCGAAGAGGCTCGCACGCTCGGCGATCTGCAACTCGAATGGCACCATCTCGAGCGGGCCCATATTCTCGGCCAGCGTTGGCCCTTGGAGCACAACGCGGTGCATTGGCGCATGCTGAAGTTCGGGTTCCGTACCAAGAACATGCGCGAGATCATCGGACAGTTGCCGCGTCTGGTCTTCGGTGGGGTGAAGAGCTTCGTGGGCACGGTGCCGATCGGGAATACGGGCGGAGCGAATGTGCCGGCGCTGAAGCCGCTGGCGTTACCAGACGACCTAGCAGCGATACTCAATGACACCTTTGCCGTGTGATCGATAGTGCGATCACCGTGTCCGAGAGTGAATGGAGTATCGGGCCCTTCGCGGGTCACATATTCCGCCGATACTGCCCCCCCACCTCGAACATCGCCGCAGTCAACTGCCCGAGCGAGCAATACTTCGTCGCCTCCATCAGCACGGCGAACATGTTCTCGTTCCGGATGGCCGCTTGCTGCAGGTCCTTGATCGCCTTCGCCGCTTCCGCGCTGTAGGCCGCGCGTAGGTTCTCCACCGTCGCAATCTGCGCTTCCTTCTCTTCCTCGGTGGCGCGGATCACCTCCTTGGGCAATACCGTCGGTGAGCCCTTGCTGCTGAGGAAGGTGTTCACGCCGATGATCGGGTATTCGCCCGTGTGCTTGAGGGTCTCGTAGTACAAGCTCTCTTCTTGGATCCTGCTGCGTTGGTACATCGTTTCCATCGCTCCCAAGACACCACCGCGCTCCGTGATCCGGTCGAACTCGGTGAGCACGGCTTCTTCCACCAGGTCGGTGAGCTCTTCGATGATGAAGGAGCCTTGGAGCGGGTTCTCATTCTTGGCCAGGCCGAGCTCCTTGTTGATGATGAGCTGGATGGCCATGGCGCGGCGCACGCTTTCCTCGGTGGGCGTGGTGATGGCCTCGTCGTAGGCGTTGGTGTGCAGGCTGTTGCAGTTGTCGTAAATGGCATACAGCGCCTGCAACGTGGTGCGGATGTCGTTGAAGTCGATCTCCTGCGCGTGGAGGCTGCGGCCGCTGGTCTGGATGTGGTACTTGAGCATCTGGCTGCGCTCGTCGGCACCGTAGCGGTGCTTGAGCGCCTTGGCCCAGAGGCGGCGCGCCACGCGGCCCATCACGGCGTACTCGGGGTCCATGCCGTTGCTGAAGAAGAAGCTGAGGTTGGGCGCGAAGTGGTTGATGTCCATGCCCCGGCTCAGGTAGTACTCCACGTACGTGAAGCCGTTGGCCAGGGTGAAGGCGAGCTGGCTGATGGGGTTGGCGCCGGCCTCCGCGATGTGGTAGCCGCTGATGCTGACGCTGTAGAAGTTGCGGACCTTCTTGTCGATGAAG
>JAFEAI010000135.1 GCA_018266475.1 Bacteroidota bacterium | reverse complement strand
TCTGCGTTCACGGGGTTGGGCGTGGCGGTGATGGTGCCCGCCACCCCGGGGAACACGGTCACTGCGTGGGCGATCAGCGTATCGGCCGTGCAGCCGGCATCATTGCGCACGGTGAGGGAAACATCGTAGCTGCCGGGGTTGGCGTAGGTGTGCGCAAAGCTGCTGTCGGTGCGGGTGGTGCCGTCGCCCAAGGTCCACAGCACGGTTTGGGTGCCAAGGCCGGTGGTGTCCCTGAACAGCACGGTGACGGGTGCGCAACCGGAGGCGGGAGCTACGGAAGGCCAGGGAGCGGGAAGAACGGGCGGAGGCACGTAAGTGCTGCCCATGAGGCACTCATTGTTGAAGGTGCTGGCCATGGTGTAGGTTCCTCCGCCCAAGTGCTGGCCGGATACGTTCAGCGTAGTGCCGGTCTGGCCGGCAATGGCCACGCCGTCCAAATACCATTGAAAGGCCGTGGCTCCCGCAGGGGGCGTGCCTGCTGCAACTGCGGTTTCCGTGCAGAGGCTGCCCGTTGCACTTACGGGCTGCAGCACCTGGTCACCCGCCACGGTGAGCATCAGGTCATCCACTACATAGTAGGGGGTGCCGAAGTAGGTTTCGCCGGTGGCCGGGTTGGTGATCCATTTTCCGTCCAGTGAGGCGGGCGTGTCACATGCCCCTCCGATCAGGATCGAATGGATGTCCTGGGCGGGGGTGAAGGTGATGGAGACGCGGGTCCATTCCCAGGAAGGCTGTACGGAAACGCGGCCCAGCTCGTTCCAGCCCGGCATCAGGCCGATGCAGTCCATGGTTCCGATCGGGAATTGCACGCATTCGTTTGCATAGCCGAACAGGGCGATGGGCACTTGGTCGGTAAAGGGCGCCGTGTAGGACCCCTGTGCGCGGGTTTGGGAGTGGTAGTCGTTCACGATGGCTGTGGAGATCCACAGGGAAAGGGTGTAGGTGGTGCCTGCGATCAGGGGGTGGGAGGGCAGGGGGTAGGTAAGGCAGGTGCCCACATACTCGAAGTAGGCGGATCCGCCCATGGCAAAAAAGCCCACGGCCCCGTCACCGTCAGGTGGCGGGAAGTTGAAGCCTACCGGGTGGTAGCCGCACATGTTGAAGTAATCCGAGGTGGCAATGGTGGCCTGGTGCCATCCCGTGGCACAATCCAGCCATGGCGGCGAAAACATGCTGACAAAGCCAAAGGGGCAGCAAGTCCGTTCCTCGAAGGAGTGGTTGCGGATGTAGCTCTGCGTGCCGGGGGCCAGCAGGTTGGTGCTGCACGGGCAGTCCGGGTCGTTCAGGTCGATCAGCCCGTCGCCGTCATCATCAATGCCGTTGTTGCAGATCTCGGTTTGTGCACTGAGGAGCGCCGGGACCAGCAAGGCGGAAAGGAGCGCCGCGCAGGATTTCATCATGGTTGTGCGGGAGGGAGGCTTGGAGAGGTGGGCAGGGAATGAGCGCTTGGAGAGCGGGGCCGTGTCTACGGTTCGGGCTAAAAATATGGTGCTTCTATGAAATGTTTTGAATCCGTTTGTAGAATTTCGACTACACGCTTTGGATTGACGGATTAAGGGTCGGGGAGGTTGCTTCGGTAGCGATCATTTTTTCGGAGGGGGCGGGCAGGTAGATGGATACCGCCGTGCCCTGCCCTTTTGTGCTTTCCACATGGAAGTTGCCGCCGGTCAACTGCAGCAGGTCGGCCACGATCAGCAGGCCCAGGCCCTGCACGTCGCGTTCACCTTCGTCGTTCATGGCACCAATGGCGCCTTTGCCTTGGATGCGCCGGGCGTGGCGGAGGGCTGCTTCAGGCATGCCCTGGCCGGTGTCGGCCACGGTAATGCGGTAACCGCCATCAGCGGCTTGCCCGCTGACCCGCACGTGGCCATGCTGGGTGTGGGTTACGGCATTGGCCACCAGGTTGTGCAGCACGATGGAGAGCACATTGCGGTCAGCCTGGATTACATCGTCCACGGGTATGTCGTTCACCAGTTTCAGGCCGCGCTCCGAAGCGCGCTCGCGCTCCATGTCCAGCACTTCGCGCACAAAGGGCTGCAAGGCCACGCTGCGCACGCGCAGGTCAATGCGGCCGTCCTGCCGTTTGATCCACTGGAGGAGTCCCTGGGCATTGGCGTGCAATTTCTCCGATGAGCGGGCAATGTCCTCCAAGGTGTCGTGCAGCCGTTCCCCGCCGGGCTTGCGCAAGGTCTTGGCCACGCCGTTGGAAACCCGGGCGATGAAGCGGAGCGGGGTGACAATGTCGTGGGAGATGATCGACACCAGCATTTCCTTCATCTCCAGCGATTGGCGCAGCACATTGTTGGCCTCCACGAGCTCGCCGGTGCGTTGCCGTACCATGCGCTCCAGCTGTAGGTTGCGGCGGCGCAGGCGGGCGGCGTTCAGGCGAAGGACGGCCCAGAGCAGCAAGCCCCCGAGGGCGATGCAAAGTGCGATGAACCAGGATGTCCGGTAAAAGGGGACGGGGATGAAGAAGGGCAGTTCCAGCGCATTGCCCTCGCCCCTGAAGGCCGCGCCCACCTTCCGTATCCGCAGGGTGGTGGATCCCGCCGGCAGGGCGGACAAGTGCAGCTCGCGCTGGTCCGGGCGCATCAGTGTCCATTTACCGCCTTGCACGCCGTCCAGGGAGTATTCCAGCCGCGCGTTTTCCCGTGCGCCCCAGTAGGCCAGGGAGAATGATGCCACCACTTCGCGGTGTCCCCAGGGCAGCACATGCCTGCCTTCAAGGGGCAGTTTGGACCCGTCCACGCTCAGGTCCTCAAGAAGCACGGGTTCGGGCGGAAAGGCATCAGGGATTTCGTCCGGCCTGAACCACACCAGTCCGTCCATGGTGGGGAAGGAGGCGGAGCCATCGCCGGTGCGCACGTATGCGGGGCTGCAGCCGCCGTTGAATTCGGAGTTGCGAATGCCCGATTTCCGTCCGTAGTAGGCATAGTACACGCTTTGCGTGGTGTCCTTGGCCCATTGGTCCAGGTCCGAGTTGCGCACCCGGAACAGGCCTTGGTTGGTGCTCATCCAGAGGAATCCGGAGTTGTCGGCCATGAAGGCATGCACGTGGCTCATGAACCCGTCGTTGTCCATGGGCAGGTGGAGCAGGCGGGAATCCTTGTACACGAAAGCACCGCTGCCGTATGTGCCGATGAATATGGAGCTGCCCACCACGGCCAGGGTTCTGGCGCATACGCCGGCCAGGCCGGGCAGGGGTTCCCAGCTTCCGTTGGCTTTTGCATGGTACACCCCCGCGCAGGTGGCCACCAGCAGGTCACCTCCGGGCATGCGGCAGAGGGCCACTGGCCGTTGCGACAGGTCCTGGTCGTTCATCAGGTAGGCCAGTGCCAGCGATCCCGGCGCTGCCTTATAGATGCCCTTGGCCGTGCCAATGAACATGTCGGAGCCGTCCTCCAGGAAGCAGAGCGGGCGCAGGCCAGGCTGCACGATGCGCTCTTTTCCGGTGGCCAGGTCGTAGGTGAAGAGGGTGTCGCCCCGGCCATACCAATAGCGTTGTTCATGGTCCAGGATGATGGCGGCATCGTCGAAGCCGTGGATCAAGGGGGGGATTTCCTCGCAGCCTTTGCGGGTGAAGACCCGTGCATTCCCGCGGGTGCTGGTGATCACGCCGGTGTTGCCATAGGGAGCCTGGGCAAAGTAGGCGTTGTTCACGCCGTCACCGGGCGTTTCGCAAAGCAGGGTCTTCAACGCGTTCCGCCGGTAGATGAAGAGGCCCTTGGTGTCCGTGCCCACTGCGAGCACTTGGCCGTCATTGAGCCAGACCAAGGGGCCCAGCTTGCATTCGGTGGGCAGCTCTATGGCCAGGTGCTTGGCCTCCATGGCCTCACCGTCCTTGGCGAGGTCCAGCATGTACATGCCATCGGGCAGCACCAAGCTTACCTGGCTTCCGTTTCCCTCCCATTGTATGCGCCAGTTCAGTTGCCCGTCCTTGTTCTCCGCAGCGGGAAATCCTTGGGTCCTTATGCGCTGGGATTTCCTGGTCTCCAGGTTTACGCGGTATACGTGGCCAGCTTTGTCGAGCACGTAGGGGCGCCCGCCCAAGGTGAACAGGTGCGACCATTTGCCGGCAGGTATCGGAAAGCGGTCCTTGAGGGTAGGGCCGTCGTACACGAGCAGTTCCTCCTCGGTGCGGATGCACCACCGTTGGGCTGCTATGGGCACCATGCGCACGCTGTATGGCCAATCGGCCTTGCCGTCCATGGTGGAATCGGGGTCCATGATGCGCACCACGGTGCTCACGGAGACGCCTGTGCCACCAAAGCGCGACAGTGGCTTGCGTGCCGGTGCATCGCCGGTGATGGAAGTCAATTCGCCGCTCTTGTACAGGTATTGGCGGCTGCCGGCATCGCGCACCACGAAGGTTTTGTCCGGTACGGGAACGATTTCCAGCACGCGGCTTGGGCGCATGCCTTCAGGGGCGGGCATGCCGATCTGCCGGAAGCTCTCCCCGTCAAAGCGGACCAGCCCGCCTTCGGTGCCCACCAGCAGGCCGCCCCACTGGTCGCGCTCCATGGCATGCACGCGGTTTTGCAGCAGGCCGTTCTCCGAAGTGTACTGTTCGCGCGTCCAGGTTTCCTGTGCCCGCGCGGGAACATGCAGGAGCAGCGCCCCCGCTGCGCAAAGGACGGCCGGGTGAATGGCCGTGGCACGGGCGGGGCGGTGGTTCATGCCATGTGGTGCCGGTGGGCCGTGGCCAGCCGCTGGAGGTCGAGGATGTTCGTTACGCCCAATTTGTCGAACAAGCGGGCCTTGTACGTGGCCACGGTGGTTGGCCCCAAGGCAAGGCGGGTGGAGATCTCCTTTACGCCCATCCCCGCCAGCAGGTTGTCCACCACAAGGATCTCCCGGTCGGAAAGAAGTTGGAACGGATTGGCCTTCGATCCCTCGTCCTTGGCCTTGTCCTGGAGATGGTCCTCCACGGTTTCGCTCATGTACGGCCTGCCTTGCAGCACGTGGCGTACTGCCACCACCACGTCCTCTTCGCTTGATTCCTTGCTCAGGAAACCGGCCGCTCCCAGCGCCAGCACGCGCTGGGCATAGACTTCCTCCGAGCGCATGGTGTACACCAGCACCCGCATGGCAGGGTGCTCCCGGCAGATCTGCTGGAGGTAGTCCATGCTGCTGCCGTCGGTCAATTGAAGGTCCAGTACCAGCAGCGCGGGTTCTTTGTGTGCCAAGGTGTCCAGCAGGTCGCGGCAGGTGGCCACTTCGGCGACATCGGAGGCATGGAACCGGTCGTACAGCAGGTTGCGCAGTCCGCGGCGCACGATCACGTGGTCGTCAGCAAGCAGAAAACTGAGGTTCATGGAGGTCAGGATATTGTTAAATATCGGCTTGTAGAATAAATTCTACAAACCAGCCTTTCGCACTCAAGTAGGTTGCGCCCGATTTCCACCCCAGGGTGGGGATTCATCCCTACGGAACGAACAGGGAGCGACCGGATGCCTTGCACGGCTTTGAGAGTGGCCCGCATTGGCATGGAGAGCCGGCCGCCTTCCTTTCGGGAAGGAACGGATGCTACTGGCTTGGGCGAGGTGGACGCGACGCGCACTTGGAGAGTGGGGCTATTGTGACTGCTTCTCTGCCCGGTATGGCCAGTGGAAAACCGATGTGGCACTCTTCCGGGATCCCCGGAGGGGTGCCCTCGGCATTTTGGGCCGCACAAGGCAAGGCGCAAGTTAGGTGATTTCCTTTTGCGGAAGGAAATGACCGCAGGGCACAGGTTGAAAGCCCGGGCATGGCAGGTTTCCGGCATTGGGCCGCATTCCAGTTGCCTCGGCGGCAGGGGAAGAACCGGGATTCGCCTTTTTCCTCTTCCTCCCTTCCTCAGCCTGAGCGTAGCCGAAGGCCCTCTCTTCCTCAGCCTGAGCGTAGCCGAAGGCCCTCTCTTCCTCTCTCACCCTGCCTGTTCAATGCCACCGGCCGGGAGCTGGTGCCTCGGGAAGGCAAGGGCTACGCCTGCTTTTGCAGTACGGTGAAGGTGAAGGCGTATTTGTGCCTCTCATCCGCCTTGTGCTTTTCGCTCCATACT
The DNA here is from genome assembly GCA_018266475.1 of Bacteroidota bacterium. Classification (GTDB taxonomy): domain Bacteria; phylum Bacteroidota; class Bacteroidia; order Flavobacteriales_F; family PHOS-HE28; genus PHOS-HE28. The sequence continues at coordinate 3,015 of JAFEAI010000135.1, read as the reverse complement.
TCCTTCCAGCCGTCCCCGATCTCGGGGAAATACACGTCACCATCCGGCTTGGCGTGAACGCGCGTGAGGTAGATCCGGTCCACAAGGCCGCCTTCAAAGGCCTCGGCATAGAGCTGGCCGCCACCGATCAGGAAGACTTCCTTCACATCGGCCTTGCGGGCGATCTCCAGGGCATCTTCCAAGGAATGGCAGATCACCGCGCCCGGTGCCTCGTACGCCAAGCCCCGGGTTACCACAATGTTGGTGCGGTCGCGCAGGGGGCGGAAGCGGAGCGGGATGCTCTCATAATTTTTCCGGCCACTGATCACATAGTGGTTCAGCGTGGTGCGCTGGAAGAACTTCATGTCGTCCGGCAGGCTCCAGGGGAGCTGGCCGTTCTTGCCGATCACGCCGTTCTCGGCCACGGCGGCAATTGCGCTGATGATCATACCGATACTGCTGCTTTAATGTGTGGATGCGGGTCGTAGTTGAGCAATTCGAAGTGCTCGTACCGGAAGGCGAAGATGTCCTTTACCGACGGGTCGATCCTCATGGTGGGCAGGGCCCTCGGCTGGCGCGCCAGCTGCAGCTCCGCCTGCTCCAGGTGGTTGAGGTAGAGGTGGACATCACCAAAGGTGTGGACGAACTCGCCCGGCTCCAGGCCGCACACCTGCGCCACCATCATGGTGAGCAGGGCATAGCTGGCAATGTTGAAGGGCACGCCCAAAAAAGTATCGGCGCTGCGCTGGTAGAGCTGGCAGGAGAGCTTGCCTTCCGCCACGAAGAACTGGAACAGGCAATGGCAGGGGGGCAGGGCCATGCGGTCCACATCGGCGGGGTTCCACGCGGTCACGATCAGGCGGCGGCTGTTGGGGTTGGCCTTGATCATCTCCACCAACTTGGCGATCTGGTCGATGTGGCCGCCGTCCGGGGTGGGCCAGTTGCGCCACTGGTAGCCGTACACCGGGCCGAGGTTTCCGTTGGCATCGGCCCATTCATCCCAGATTTTCACGCCGTTGTCCTGCAGGTACTTGATGTTGGTGTCGCCTTGCAGGAACCAGAGCAGCTCGTGGATGATGCTTTTCACGTGCAGCTTTTTGGTGGTGAGCAGCGGGAATCCGTAGGCCAGGTTGAAGCGCATCTGGTAGCCGAAGCAGCTCAGCGTGCCGGTGCCGGTGCGGTCGCCCTTGCGCACCCCGTTCTTCAGGATGTGGCGGAGCAGGTCGTGGTATTGTTGCATCGGATGGCAAAGGTACCGGTTGCGGGCATGTAGCATCGACCTACCGGATCGATCGCTTCCGCAACCGCAACCGGAACAGCGTTACACGGCGTCCTCCGTTGCCGTGCGCTTGCGCAAACCCGGCACTGAGGCGATCAATCGGTCCTTCATGCGCTGGTAGAAGGGCTTGGCATCGATGGCGTGCGAGACGATGGAGGCGATCATGGCGGCGTACATCAATTGCAGGATGGCGCTGTGGCGGTCGGTCATCTCCAGGATGATGATGGCGCTGGTGAAGGGCGAGCGGGTGATGCCGGTGAGGAAGGCGCACATGCCGCCGAGCACCAGGATGTTCAGCTGGCCGCGGTCCACGCCGAACCAATGGCCGAACAGGCCGCCGATGGCCGCACCGGAGCTTAGTGCCGGGCCGAAGAGCATGCCGCCGGCACCGCTGGCTGCGGAGAGGATGGAGCCGAACAGCCGCCCGGCGGCGTCCTGCACGGTGGGCACGGGGTTGGCGGCGAACAGGTATTGGTCCATGAGGGATTCGCCGCTGCCCAAGGCCATGGGGCCGAAGGCGTGTACGATGCAGGCAAAAGCCAGGGCGCATAGCAGCACGAACACGGCCTGCAGCATTTTTCCGCGCAGGGCGCGGCGCACCTTGTCCAGCAGCAGCACGGCCTTTCCGCCCATCACGCCTGCGGCGCCGGCCACCGCGCTGATGGCCAGCAGCGTGTACATGAACGAGGGACCCACGCGCTCCAGCTTGGGGTAGCCCAGGAGCAGGTAGGGCCCCAGCAGCCACTGGGCGGTCATGCCGCTGATGATCACCGAGCTGAGCACGGCGGTGCGGAACTTGCCGATGTGGCTGCGGGTGAGCTCCTCCATGGCGAAGACGATGCCGCCCAAGGGCGTATTGAAGGCGGCGCTAAGTCCCGCGGCGCCGCCGGTGACCAGCATGATGCGGCGGCTCACCTTGGGCCAAAAAGGCGGAAGCAGCTTGTGTACCACGCGGTACACGCTGCCTGCGACCTGCAGGATGGGCCCTTCGCGCCCGATCGCGCCGCCACCCGCCACCATCGCCATGGTGGCGCCGATGCGCACGAAGATGATGCGAACGTTGAGGAAGCGCCAGCTGCCGTCGTGCTTCTCCTCGTCATCGGCCACGTCGGAGGCGGCGATCAGCTGGGGCACGCCGCTGCCGCCCGCCATGGGCGAAAAGCGATGCACCAGCCACCAGCTGAACAGAAAGGTGACCGGTGCGGTGATGAAGATCCACGAAGGGTGCGCGGTGATCAGCGCCAGGTTGCGCTCGCCGAGCCAAACGAACAACTTGGTGAAGCCCACGGCCACCAATGCGGTGGTTACGGCCGCCACCTGGTAGGGCAGGGCCAGCATCCACAGGTCCTTGATGTGGGCGCCCACGGAAGAGCCGCGCAGCATGCCAAGGGCACGGCGCATAGCGGCGCCCGCATGGCCCCAAGGGCGGGTGTTCCCCTTATTGCTCCGTTCCGGCTCCACGCCGCAAGATTAGGGCATCGGCCCAAGGGCTTCCCGGTCCTTCATGCGAGCTTTGAACAATCGGGCCGTGGAACGGCTGTGGTGGTGGATCGGTAGCAGGCCCACAGCTTTCCGTTCCTCCGGCCGGTCCGCCGTTCCGTGCGATAGTTTCCTCTTCCCATCGCGTGGGCGCCCGATCCGCATTTCCCCATTAGCTTCGTCCCAGCATCCCGCCAAAACCCGTGCCCATGAAACCTGCCCTGTTCCGTGCCCGCACTTTCCCGGCCATTGGCCTGTTGCCCCTGGGCCATGCCTCC
>JAFEAI010000134.1 GCA_018266475.1 Bacteroidota bacterium | reverse complement strand
ATCGCCACCACCAGCAGCGGCGGGCTGGATTTCGGCGCCATGCTGAAATACGGCCGCGAAACGGGCGGCCCTCCCCTGCGCAAGATGACCTTCCCCGAGCGCGGCCGCATGCTGAAGGCCCTCGCCCTCCACCTGATGGACCGCAAGGAAGAGTTCTACCAGGTGAGCTACCGCACCGGCGCCACCAAGGCCGACAGCTGGGTGGATATCGAGGGCGGCATCGGCAACGTGTTCGCCAACGCCAGCCTGCGCAAGCAGCTCGGCAACATGCCCTTCTACGTGGACGGCCCGCCGGTGCTTACCAGCCGCGGCGGCACCTTCATGGGCCACCACATCATGGTGCCCAAGGAAGGCGTGGCCGTACACATCAACGCCTTCAACTTCCCCATCTGGGGCATGCTGGAGAAATGCGCCGTGAACTGGATGGCCGGCATGCCCGCCGTGGTGAAGCCCGCCACGGTGACGAGCTACCTCACCGAGGCGATGGTACACGCCATCATCGAGAGCAAGATCCTGCCCGAAGGCGCCTTGCAACTGATCGTGGGCAGCGCGGGCGACCTGCTGGACCATGTGGAAAGCCAGGACGTGGTGACCTTCACAGGCAGCGCCAGCACAGGCCGCATGCTGAAGGTGCATCCGCGCATCATCGCCGAAAGCGTGCCCTTCAACATGGAAGCGGACAGCCTGAACAGCATCGTGCTGGGCGAGGATGCCGTGCCCGGCACGCCGGAGTTCGACCTGTTCGTGAAGGAAGTGGGCCGCGAGATGACGCTGAAGTGCGGCCAGCGTTGCACCGGCGTGCGCCGGATCATGGTGCCCGAAAATCTGGTGGAAGATGTGCAGCAGGCCATCAGCAAGCGTTTGGCGGGCACGGTGATCGGCGATCCGCGCGTGGAAGGTGTGCGCATGGGCTCGCTCGTGGGCTTGGCGCAGCGCGAGGAAGTGCGCGCCAACCTGAACGAGCTGCTCAAGGGCAGCGAGCTGGTGTACGGCGATCCGAAAAGCGTAGAGGTCACCGGCGCGGACGCGAAGAAGGGCGCCTTCATGAGCCCCATCCTGCTGCGCAACGACAAGCCCTGGAAAAACCTGCAGAGCCACGAGGTGGAGGCCTTCGGGCCGGTGAGCACGCTGATGCCCTACAAGGACCTGGACGATGCCATCGCGCTGAGCAAGCTGGGCAAGGGTTCGCTGGTGGCCACCATCGCCACGCACAACCCCAAGCTGGCGCAGCAGTTCGTGTGGGGCGCGGCCAACCACCACGGCCGCATGCTGGTGCTGGACCGCGACATGGCCAAGGAGAACACCGGCCACGGCAGTCCGCTGGCCACGCTGGTACACGGCGGCCCCGGCCGCGCAGGCGGCGGCGAGGAGATGGGCGGCAAGCGCGGCGTGCTGCACTACCTGCAGCGCACCGCCATCCAGGGCCACCCCGCCATGATCACCGCCCTCACGCAGCAGTACCAGCAGGGCGCGGCCTTCCGCGAAACCGAGAAGCATACCTTCCGCATGCACTTCGAGGAACTGCAGGTGGGCGACACGGTGATCACCGCCAAGCACACCGTGAGCGAGGCCGACATCCACAACTTCGCCAACGTGAGCGGCGACAACTTCTACGCCCACATGGACGCCACCAGCTTGGAGGGCACCATCTTCACCGGGCGCGTGGCCCACGGCTACTTCGTGCTTAGCAAGGCCGCCGGCCTCTTCGTGGATCCCAAGAAAGGACCAGTGCTGCTGAACTACGGCATCGAGGAAGCACGCTTCACCAAGCCCGTGTACCCCGGCATGACCATCGGGGTGAAGTTCACCGTGAAGGAGAAGGTGGACCAGGAAAAGAAGAGCGAGGACGACATTGCCAAGGGCATCGTGAAGTTCCTGGTTGACGTGGTGGATGAGACCGGCGAGACGGTGGCGATCGCTACTATTTTGACGATGGT
>JAFEAI010000133.1 GCA_018266475.1 Bacteroidota bacterium | reverse complement strand
TTCCTCCTGCACCGGAAATCCATGGAAGGTGCGGGCCCGCAACGCGACGGCCTGGCTGGCAGCAGCGGCATCCGCCAATGCCCCCAATTGGCCCAGGCTCCGGTCCAGGCCCTCTTCCACCGGGCGGGCCGCTTCGTTCAGCATGAGGAAGATCCGGGCGTAGATGTCGTTTTCCGCAGTGAACGTCCACGTGGCGGCGGTGCTGTCTCCCATGGCCTGCAGCGTCATCACCGCCCGCGCCGCGCCGGTGAAGGGGTCGGGGAAGGTCCCCGTTGTAACTAAGCTGTCCCCGGCCGCGGTTGCCTGCAACGGGGCCTGGGCCCTGAAGCTGGGCAGCCAATGGCGCCACTGCGCCGAATCCAGCTGCAGCGCCTGTGCTTGAGCGAAGGGTACCGGGAACACCTTGGTGCGGGCAATTACCGTAGTGGCGGGGCCGAGCAGGGCCAGGATGGCCGCCAGCCCTACCACGGTGAAGAGCATCACAAGGATCGTTTTCAAGGCGCGCATGGGGTGGCGAAGATGGGCAATTGCAGATCACCGGTGACGGACGTGTGCCATTGAGGGAACATTCACAACGCCATGGTCGCACGCCCGCACCGTGCTGTTCCATTTGGCCGCCCCTGGCTGCCGGCACCGGCCACCGTGGTAGATCACTTTCTCCCATCTTTGGCATGATTTTTCACGCATGCATTCAAAAACCACCACTACCATGGCCTTTCACAAAATCCGCCTGTTCATCCCCTTGGTCCTGCTTGCCGTGCTGGCCTGTTCACTTCCTGCGTGCAAGAGCACAAGCCCTGCGGGGGAAAAGGTGAAGATGCCCTTCAGCGGCAGCAAATACCAAAGCACCAACCGGTTCTTCAGGGGCACCGGCAGCGGTGTGAGCGTGAAGCAGAACATTGCGCGCAGCAAGGCGGACCTGGAAGCGAAGAACCAAGTGGCCGCCCAGGTGGGCACCAACATCCGCGCAGTGACGGACCAGTACCTGGGGCAGACCGAAAACGCGGGTGCCGCGGAAGTGGCGGACAAGTTCCAGAGCTTAGTGCGCGAGGTGATGAACACCGAGATCGCGGACCTGCGCAAGATCGGCGAGGAAACGCGCTATAACGAGACCACCAAGGAATACACCCAGTACGTGGCGTACGAGATCAAGAAGAACGCCATGTTCCGCTTCATGAAGAAGCAGGCCAAGACGGACACCAAGATCAACGATGCCACGCGCAAAAAGATCGATGAGATCCTGGACGAGGAGATCCGCAAGGCGGACCTGGACGATAAGGACTGAGGCGTTCAGCCTACGTGTAAGGAATGAACGCAGAACGGGCACCAGCATAAAGCGTGGTGCCCGTTTTCCATTTCTGCTCGCCCTTTCAGGGGCTTGCCGCCTACTTCTTCCCGAAAAGCCCGCCCAGCAGGCCCTTGGCCTGGTCGGCGAGGTTGCCGGCATTGCCGCCCAAGCCGCCCAGCAGGCCCTGCAACTTGCCCATGTCACCACCCACGTGCTTGGTGATGAAATCCGTGACCATGGGCATCAGCATGGCCTTCACGTCCTGCGCCTTGCCCGCGTCCAAGCCTGCTTGGCCCGTTAGCTTGCCGTGCATCACCGTGCCCAACTTGTCCAGGATGCCATCGGCGCCGCCGCTGTTCTTCGCGCTGCTGAACAGGTTGAGCGCATCCTGGATGTTGATGCCGCCCTTGCCGCCCAGCACTTCCTTGATGCTGTCGCCCACGGCGCTCACCGACTTGCCCGCCTGCGCATTGTCCAGTCCGAGCTTGGACATAAGTGCCGGCGCGGCTTCCTGCTGAAGTTTCGAAATGATCTGGTCCAACATTGGTGGTAGGGTTTTGAAGTTGTGCAAAGGAACATCTTCCTGCCACAAAGGTTCTCCCGCCATCCCCTTGCTGCGGATCCATCAACGATCGCCGTGTGGCACAAGGCAGGGAGGAACTACCACATTCCCACGGCATTGCCGCATCGCGCCTAAGGAAAGAACATCCGTGCCGGACAGTGGATCGTTCAAAAGTATACCGGCAACCACGGCCTGCCCACGGCCCAGCCTCCCCTACCTTCGCTGCCGAAAAGGCGTTGGCCCAACGGATAGGAAAAAGGCCGCTCGAAGCACCGCACATGAAGCTCACCTACTACGGACAAAGTTGCATTGGGGTGCAAGTGGCAGGCGCGCACCTGTTGTTCGATCCGTTCATCAGCGGCAATCCGTTGGCCAAAGGCGTGGATCCCGCGCAGGTTCCGGCAACGCACGTGCTGATCACCCACGGGCACGGCGACCACATTGCGGATGCCGAGGCCATCCTCAAGCGCACGGGCGCCCTGCTGCTGAGCAACTTCGAGATCTGCAACTGGTTCGCCGCGAAAGGCATCCAGCGCACGCACCCCATGAACACGGGCGGGCGGGCCGAACTGAGCCGGTTCACCGTGAAGAGCACCGTGGCGCAGCACAGCAGCACCATGCCGGACGGCGCTTCCGGGGGATCACCGGGCGCCTTTGTGGTGTTCAGTGACGAGGGCAACTTCCACCATGCCGGGGACACGGCCCTGATGATGGACATGCAATTGCTCAAGCGGCACCAGCTCCGCTTTGCCTGCCTGCCCATCGGCGACACCTATACCATGGGGGTCGACGATGCCGTGGAGGCCGCGCAATACATGGGCGTGAAAACGGTGGTGGGCCTCCACTACGACACCTTCAGCGCCATTGCCATCGACAAGCAATACGCAAGGGCCGCCTTCGCAAAGGCCGGCATCACCCTGCTGCTGCCCGGCATCGGGGAAACCATTGACATCTGAAAAACCAACCAAGAAGGAACACATGGCCAAGATCATCGCCATCGTCAACCAAAAAGGAGGCGTGGGCAAAACCACCACCGCGATCAACCTGGCCGCATGCTTGGGCATCCTGGAGCGCCGCACCCTTGTGGTGGACGCCGACCCGCAGGCCAACGCCACCAGCGGCACGGGATTGGATCCGCGCGAGACCAAGGCGAGCATCTACGAGTGCATTGTGAACGGCACGCCGGCCACCGAAGTGGTGCATGCCACGGACAACCCCAACCTGGACATGCTGCCGGGCAGCATCGACCTGGTGGGCGCCGAGATCGAAATGATCGACATGCCCCAGCGCGAGCACCAGATGAAAAAAGTGCTGGACCCGCTGCGGGACCAATACGACTTCATCATCATCGACTGCTCCCCCAGCCTGGGCCTGGTAACGGTGAACGCCTTGGTGGCCGCCGACAGCGTGATCATCCCCGTGCAGTGCGAATACTTTGCGTTGGAGGGCCTGGGCAAGCTGCTCAACACCATCAAGATCATCCAGCAGCGGCTCAACCCCGAGCTGCTGATCGAAGGCATGCTGCTCACCATGTACGACAGCCGCCTGCGCTTGGCCAACCAAGTGGTGGAAGAAGTGAAGACGCACTTCCAGCAACTGGTCTTCGACACGGTGATCCACCGCAACGTGGCCCTGGGCGAAGCCCCCAGCCACGGCCAAACGATCGTGATGCACGATGCCAGCAGCAAGGGAGCGGTGAACTACCTGAACCTGGCGCGTGAGATCTTGCAGAAGAACGACATGACGCGCATCAAGGAAGAAGAGCGCACCATCCCCGTTACCGAAGCACAATGACCAAAAAACGAGGCCTCGGGCGCGGACTGAGCGCACTGCTGGAAGACCCCGGAACCGACATCACCGAACAACAGCCCGGTGCGCAGGTCTCCTCCCCGCGCACTGCGGGAAGCGTGGCCAGCATACCGGTGGCCCAGATAGAGCCCAACCCCTTCCAGCCGCGCACCACCTTCGCCCCGGAAGCCATCCTGGAACTGGCGCAGAGCATCAAGGAACTGGGCATCATCCAGCCGGTAACCGTGCGCAAGCTGGGCTACGACCGGTACCAGCTGATCAGCGGCGAACGGCGCTTCCGCGCCAGCCAAGTGGCCGGCCTCACCGAGGTCCCGGCCTACATCCGCATTGCCGACGACGAACGCATGCTGGAGATGGCGCTGGTGGAAAACATCCAACGTGAGGAACTCGATGCCATCGAAGTGGCGATCAGTTTCCAGCGCCTGCTGGACGAAGTGAACCTGACGCAGGAAGCCCTGAGCGAAAAAGTGGGCAAGGACCGCGCCACCGTGGCCAACTACCTGCGCCTGCTGAAGTTGCCGCCGGAGATCCAGCTTGGCCTGCGCCAACGGCAGATCGGCATGGGCCATGCCCGTGCATTGATCACCATTGCCGACCCCGCGAAGCAGGCGGAGATGTACCGCCGCATCGTGGAAAGCCAGCTCTCCGTGCGCCAGGTGGAGGACATGGCGCGCGAGGACAAGCGGCCCGCGGCGCGCGCCGGCGCCGGCGCGAAAATGAGCGCCGCCCGGTACAAGGAAATGGGCAAGGAACTCTCGGGCATGTTCGGCAGCCGGGTGGTGGTGAAGCAGGCCGATGCCGGCAAGGGCCGCATCGAGATCAGCTTCCGCAACGATGAGGACCTGGCGCGGATCAAGCGCCTGCTGGAAAGCCGTTGACCACCGGGCGATCCCCGTTCCGCATGCACGACCTTGGCGGCATGGACCATGCACACTGGATGCGGCGCTGCCTGCAGCTGGCGGCAAACGGTGCCGGCCTTGCCGCCCCCAATCCGATGGTGGGCGCCGTGCTGGTGCAGGGCGATGGCGTACTGGCCGAAGGCTGGCACCGTGCCCATGGCGCGCCGCATGCGGAAGTGGAATGCCTGCGCGCCTTTGGGGACGGCCCCGTTCCGCAGGATGCCGTGCTGTACGTTTCACTTGAGCCCTGTGCGCACACCGGCCTTACACCGCCCTGCGCCGACCTGCTGATCGCCCGCGGCGTGCGCACGGTGGTGGTTGCCTGCACCGACCCCGACCCGCGCGTAAGCGGGCGCGGCCTTGCCAAGCTGCGCGAAGCAGGCATTGCCGTGATCACCGATGTGCTGCGCGATGAAGCCCGCTGGCTGAACCGCCGCTTCATCACCGCCGCGGAACGGCAACGTCCCCATGTCATCCTGAAATGGGCGCAGAGCGCCGACGCATTCCTGGACCGCCATCCCGTGCGGAAAGGCCAAGCACCACGCATCAGCTGCTTCACCACCGACGTGCGCGTACACCGCTGGCGCAGCGAAGAGCAGGCCATCATGGCCGGAAGCCGCACCGTGCTGAACGACGACCCCTTGTTGAACGTGCGCCTTGTGGCCGGGCGGTCCCCGCTGCGCGTGGTGCTGGACCGGTCCGGCATCACCCCCGCATCCTCCCGCGTGTACCATGCCGGCCCCCCCACCCTGCTGTTCACCGCCGCCAGGCGCGACCTGCCGCACGCCGAACAGGTGCTCCTCCGCGACGGCACCGATCCCTTGCGCACCGTGCTTGGCGAACTGCACGAACGCAAGGTGCGCTCCGTGCTTGTGGAAGGCGGTGCGGAACTGCTGGGGCATTTCCTTGCTGCGGACCTATGGGATGAAGCGCGCGTGATCATCGGAGACATCCTGCTCGGGAGCGGCACACCTGCGCCACGCTTGGCATTGCTCCCCGCGAAGAGCGTCACCTCCGGATCCGACCGGATCCATTTCTACCTGCGCAACGGGACCGCTCCCGAAGGCCGGCCCCGGTAAGCCTGTGCCTTACATGCACATGGGCCCCGACAGCTACCTGGCATTGGCCTCCACCAGCACCTTTGAAGTGCGCGAGAAGGCCAGCCGTTTCATCGCCTCCGCCTTCCCCATTGCCGGCGAAGCCTCCTTCAAGGAGCAGCTGGAGGCCATCACGCGCAGCCATCACACGGCGCGCCACATCTGCTATGGCTGGGTGGTCGGCCTGCGCGGGGAGCGCTTCCGCGCCTTTGATGCGGGCGAGCCCGCCGGCAGCGCGGGCAAGCCCATCCTGCGGCAATTGCAGGGTGCCGGCCTCACCTTCAGCGCCATTGTGGTGGTGCGCTACTTCGGCGGCACCCTGCTCGGCAAGGCGGGCCTGGCCCATGCCTTTGCGGACGCCGCAAAAGGCGCGCTTGCCAACAACACCATTGCCGAACACCGCGTGATGGCCCTGCTTTCCGCCACATGCGCCTATGCACAGGTGGAAGCCCTGCGCACCGATGTGCTGCAGCATGCGGGCAAGGTGCTTGGCGCGGAATACGCGCAGCAATGCACCCTGCAGGTCGCAATGCCGCAGGGCGATGCCGCTGCGCTGATCGCGCGTTGGCAACGCCATGGCGTACAGTTCATGCCTGCCGCGCAAGCAGGTGATGCCGGCGACCCGCCCGCAATGTCCTTCACGTAAAGAACGGGCGCAGCCGTTCCACCAGGTCGGCAGGCGCACGGCGCGGCCGCATGGTGGCGGCATCCACGAAAACCAGGGTGGTGGCCGCATTGGTGATCAGGTCCTCCCGCTCGTTGCGCACCTCGTACGCAAACCGGATGCGCACCGACGGCAACTCCGCGATGACGGTGCGCAGCGTAAGCAGCTCATCGTAGAATGCAGGCTTGTGGTAGGTGACCGAGAGGTCGTGTACCGGCAGCATGATGCCCTGCTCCTCGATGGTGCGGTACGGGAAACCCAGGCTGCGCAAGGCCTCCACGCGGCCCACCTCGAAATACTGCGCGTAGGTGCCGTAGTACACATAGCCCATTTTGTCGGTCTCGGCGTAGCGCACACGCACGGTGGTCTGATGGCTGAACATGGCGCGGAAATTAGGCAGTACGCCGGAAGCGGGCATCCTCGACAAAGCTGCCGCGATTCCGTATCTTCACCGCGATGCACACATTTCCAACTTCCGTCCGACCGTTGCGCAAGTGCATTTCCCGGCATGTGGATGAAACAAGCGTTGGACAAGCGGAAAAGTTTGCGGCGACACATCGCCGCGATTCCGAAAATTTTTTTCACCACCTTCTGAAACCCTTGCGGGGCGCGGGTTTCCCGAGGCGCAAGCACAACGCCCCATCGAAATAAATTTGATCGGCGCAAGCCCGCGCAAACTTTTTTTTTCACGCAGGGGTGCTCATATTTGCCACCCATCGGAGCGCCCCCGAAAAGGTGCTCCACCGGCCCGCAAGAATTCCTTCCACGCTTTTCAATCCACCGATCCCCGCAATGAAGAAAAACCCTGATGAGATCTGGGGCCGGTGCCTTGAGGTGATCAAGGACAACGTGAGCCAGCAGAGCTTCAAGACTTGGTTCGAGCCGATCAAGCCGTTGAAGTGCGTTGGCAGCGTCCTCACCATCCAGGTGCCGTCCCAGTTCTTCTACGAATGGCTTGAGGAACACTACATCGACCTGTTGAAGAAGATCATCCGCAAGGAGATCGGGCCTGAAGGCTGCCTGGAATACTCCATCGTGATGGAGAACAACCACCGCAATGCCAACAACCCCTACACGGTGCGGGTGCCCACCAGCAACGTGCAGCAGGTGAAGAACCCCGCCGTGAGCCTTCCGATCGACGTGGCAAACAGCCCGATCAAGAACCCGTTCATCATCCCCGGGCTCCGCAAGATCAAGATCGAGAGCCACCTGAACGCAAACTACTCGTTCGACAATTTCATCGAAGGGGATTGCAACCGCTTGGCGCGCAGCGCCGGTTTTGCCGTGGCCCAGAAACCCGGAGGCACCGCCTTCAATCCCCTGCTGGTATACGGCGGGGTGGGCTTGGGCAAAACCCATCTCGTCCATGCCATCGGGCTGGAGATCAAGCGGAACAACCCCGAGAAGACCGTGCTGTACGTGCCCGCCGAGAAGTTCACCCAGCAGTTCATCGAAGCGGTGAAGAACAACACGATGGGGGATTTCCAGCAGTTCTACCAGATGATGGACGTGCTGATCATTGACGATGTGCAGTTCCTTTCGGGCAAGGAGAAGACGCAGGACGTATTCTTCCACATCTTCAACCACCTGCACCAAAGCGGCAAGCAATTGGTGATCTCCAGCGACAAGGCCCCCGTGGAAATGAGCGGCATGGAGCAGCGGCTGCTCTCGCGATTCAAGTGGGGCCTTAGCGCGGACCTGCAGCCGCCCGGCTTGGAGACGCGCATCGCGATCCTGCAGAAGAAGATGTACGCCGAGGGCATCGAGCTGCCCAAGGAAGTGGTGGAATACCTGGCGTACAGCATCACCACCAACATCCGTGAACTGGAAGGCGCCATGATCAGCCTGATCGCGCAAAGCTCCCTGAACAAGAAGGCGGTGACGCTGGAGCTGGCCAAGCAGATGATCGACAAGTTCGTCAAGAGCACGGCGCGGGAAGTGTCCATCGACTATATCCAGAAGGTGGTGTGCGATTATTTCGACCTGCCGATCGAGCTGCTGAAGAGCAAGACGCGCAAGCGCGAGGTGGTGCAGGCGCGGCAGATCGCGATGTACTTCGCCAAGAAGATGACCAAGAGCTCACTGGCGAACATCGGCGCGCACTGCGGCGGCAAGGACCACGCCACCGTGCTGCACGCCTGCCGCACGGTGAACAACCTGCAGGAAACGGACAAGCAGTTCCGCGGCTACCTGGAGGACCTGGAGAAGAAACTGAGCATCCACTGACCTGTTCAGCAACGCATTGAAAAGCCCCGGCCTTCCGGGGCTTTTTTCATGGGCCGCGCTCAGAGCAAGGCGTTCGTGGCCCACAGCACCCACATCAGCAGGGCGCAGGCGCTGCCGGCCAAGGCGGCCAGAAAGCCCTGGCGGGAGTGCCTGATGCTGGCTGCCGTGAAGGATGAATGCCGCTGCATCCGCCGGCCAGCAAGATGGAACGCGATGGCCAACAGGCCCATAATGAGCGCCGGGACGCAGAGCTGCCGTGCGAAGGCCAAGGGGATGCTCAGCACGCCGAACACCAGCGTGACCATGCTTAGCGGCAATTTGCGCAAGGTGCTCATGCACTTGCCAGTTGCAACAACTTTGCATGCGCCGCAAGCACCTGGGGGATCACCAGCGCACGGCCGTCGTTCACGATGATGCTGCCCGCTGCCGCGTTGCGCGTGCGGTCATCGGCTTGGCTGCGGATGCGGGCACGCACCTGTTCGTGCGAGGCACCATCGCGCGCCATCACCCGGCGGATGCGTTCCTCCTCGGGCGCTGCCACCACGATGAGGTGGTCCAGTTTCTTGTGCATCCCGGTTTCCACCAGGATGGCCGCCTCGTTGATCACGTACGGCGCGGACCGGAGTGCCGCCCACTCGGCAAACGCCTTGCGCACCGCAGGGTGAATGATCGCATTCAGCCGGTTGAGCGCCCCGGGATCCTTGAACACCTGCGCCGCCAGCGCGCGGCGGTCCACCCCTGCTGCCGCAAGGACGGATGTGCCGAACGCTCCGGCGATACGTTCACGCACCAGCGGGTCGTGCGCCATCAGGCGGCGGCCCGCCTCATCGGAACTGAACACGGGGATGCCAAGCACGCCGAACACGCGGCACACGGTGGTTTTACCGCTGCCGATGCCGCCGGTCACGCCCACCGTGAACATCACGGGCACCGTTGGACGATCAAACCGCCTTGGCGGTCTCCTCGGTGAGCTGCATGCTCTGGTCCATGGCCACGGCGCTCTTCTCGAAGCGGAGCTTCACGCCATCGGCGGCTTCCAGCAGCACGGTTTTTTCATTCACCTCCACCACTTTGCCGTGCAGGCCGCCAATGGTGACCACGCGCACACCCTTCTGCAGGTTCTCGCGGAACTTGCGTGCATCCTTCGCTTTCTTCTGCTGGGGGCGGATCATGAAGAAATAGAACACGACGAACAGGAGGACCATCATGATGATGGTGCCCATGCCGCCGCCCGTGCCGCCGGCCTGAAGGAAAATGGAGAGGTTGTTCATGGTTGTAGTTGGTGGTTTTCGATCGGGTTTGTTGCGCGTATCAATGTGGATCCGGGGCCACCACCTCGCCCGAGAGGGTGAGCACGGTGGTGGGCGGTGTGGTGTTGGCCACCACGGTGATGGTCTTGTGCTGCTTGCCCGGCCGGCCTTCACTGTTGAAGTTGACGGTGATGGCCCCGTGGGCACCCGGTGCCACGGGCATGCGGGGCCAGTTTTTGGCCACGGTGCATCCGCAGGATGCGCGCACATCGGTGATCACCAGGTCGATCTTGCCGTGGTTGGTGAAGGTATAGGTCTTCTCCACCTGCACCCCTTCGGCAATGCGGCCCATGTCCAGCGCGGTGCTGTCAAAGGTGATGGTGGGCAGGCGCGAGGGGTCGGCATCCTGGTATCCCGAAGCCGGGATCTGCATGTCGTTGGTGGTTACGCCCTGGCCGTCGTTTTCGCTATGGTCGGTAAGGCGGCAGCCGGCCGCGGCCAGCAGCAGCAAGGCCGCAGGAACGGCCCAAAGACCCCGGCTGCGGAATGGATATGCCTTCGTGCGGATCATCATGGTTCAGCTTTCCAACAGGCCGCGGCCCACCTTTCGGATCGTGCCGTCCTCCCGCATGCCCGCGAAGAGCTTGTCCAGGATGCCGTTGATGAAGGTCTTGCTTTTGGGTGTGCTGTAGGCCTTGGCGATCTCAATGTATTCGTTCAGTGTCACCTTTACCGGGATCTGGTCGAAGGAGCGGGCCTCGGTGAGGGCCATGCGCATCAGCAGCATGTCGCTCAAGGCGATGCGGTCCGCCTCCCAGTTGCTGGCGCGCGCCGCGATCAGGGCCTCGTCCGCTTCCTTGGCGGCGATGGTATTGCGGTACAGGGTGGTCATGAACTGGCGCTCCTCCCCGGCATCCGCATCCAGCCCGGCCAAGCCGATGTCCGGCTGTGCTAGGGTGATGGTTTCCAGCGTGCGCACCACCATGGTGCAGGCCAGGTCCAGGTCTTCCAGCCAGTGGATGGAACGCGATTCCACGTGTTCGTGCAACCCCTCGCACTGGGCGATGTGCTCCACGAACAGGTCCTTGAGCAGGGCGCGGTCCGCCGCTTCACCGGAAGCCTCGCCCGCCATGTATTCCTTGTATTCCTTGCTTGCCTCCACCAACTTGTACAGTTGGTTCAGCAGTTCCCTTTCCCCTACCCACCCCACTTTGCGCTTCTCGCTTTCGGCCAGCAGCTGCCTGCTTTCGGCGATCTTCGCAAGGAAGGGGTCGTCCACGAACCGCCTGCTGGGATCAAGGTCCTCACGGGAAGGCATGCGCTTGGCCTTCCGTTCCTCAATGCGGTTCTCCGCCAGGCGCCGAAGTTCGGCGAAGAGCATGAGCAGGTGGACGTACAGGTCGTAGGTGCGGTCCACGCCCAGGAGCATCTCCTTTTCACTTTTGGCCGCACTGCCGCCCGCGCTTTGCTCGTGGGCATAGAGCGCCTGAAAGACCTTGGTGCGGAGGAATCTGCGGTTGAGCATGCGGCGGTCAGAAGGAAAGCCCGGCCTGGCGCACGCTGCGGATGCGCTGTTCGGCAGCTTGGTTTGCCGCCAGGTAGGTGGGAATGTTCTCCTCCTTGCTTCGCTTGAAGATGGCCAGCGCCGTATTGTAAATGCCTTCGGTTTGGGCCAACGCGGCCTCGCGGTTGTAGCCCAGCCGCTCCCATGCGCAATTGATGATGCCGCCGGCATTGATCAGGAAGTCGGGTGCGTACAGGATCCCTTTTTCCATGAGGGCCTTTCCGTGCCGTTCTTCATTGGCCAGCTGGTTGTTGGCGGCCCCGGCGATCACGCTGCACTTCAGCTTGGGCAGGGTATCGTCATTGATGGTAGCGCCCAGTGCGCAAGGGGAATAGATGTCCACGTCCAACCCGATCACTTCATCCGGCTTCACGAGTTGAACCCCTGGGTGCTCGGCCTTCACGGCTGCGAGCTTGTCCTCATGGATGTCGGTGAGGTATACCGCGGCTCCTTCCTTGAGCAGGCGGCCCACCAAGCTGCGGCCCACATTGCCGGCGCCTTGCACGGCCACCTTGCGCTTGGCCAGGTCATCGGTGCCGAAGGCCGTTTTGGCGGCGGCCTTCAATCCGCAGAACACACCGTATGCCGTAACAGGAGAGGGATCGCCGCTGCCGCCCATGTTCACGGGCAGGCCCACCACATTGTTGGTTTCCTTGCGGATATTGACCATTTCGGTGGTGGTCATGCCCACATCCTCGGCGGTGATGTACCGGCCATTGAGGCTGTCCACGAAGCGCCCGAAGCGGCGGAACATGGCTTCCGTCTTGTCCTTGCGCGCATCCCCGATGATCACGGCCTTTCCGCCGCCGAGGTCCAGGCCGGCCAATGCGCTCTTGTAGGTCATTCCCCGGCTGAGCCGCAGCACGTCCTCCAGGGCATCGGCCTCGGTGGCGTAGGGCCACATGCGGGTACCGCCGAGGGCGGGCCCCAGGGTGGTGTCATGCACGGCTATGATGCAACGCAGGCCGGTGGCGGCATCGTTGCAAAAGAGGACCTCCTCGTGGCCCTTCTCCTTCATTTGCTCGATCACCGCACTTTTCACGGCGGTGCGTTCTTCAGTGATCAATGACATGGCTAACCTGGCTCTTGTTGGTTTAGGTGCGTTCGGCACTCGGTATCACACTTCGTCACCGGGCCTTGCCGGTCTACTTTTGCAGGCGATTGCCCGGCTCCCTTTCCTTGGGGGCGCAAAGGTAGCAAGCCCGGCCATGCGTTCCCTGCTTTCCGTACTTCCCTACTTCGGCCGCTACCGGGGGCGCATGCTGTTGGGCTTCCTCTTCATCGTGCTCACGGGCGTCTTCACGGTGTACACGCCGCAGGTGGTGCGCGAGGCGTTCAACCTGATCGGGGACGGGATCGCCCAGCTGAAGCTGCCCGTGGGGGAGCGGCACCTGGAGGTTTCGGCGCGGCTGCACAGCTGGACCGCCTGGGCCGGGTTGGACCTGCAAGCGCGCCTGGCAGGCCCGCTGGACGATGCCGCCGTAAAGGCCAAGGTGCTTTGGTTCGCCATCTTCTATGCGGGCCTCTTCCTGGTGTTCACCCTGCTGAGCGGATTGTTCCTCTTCCTCACGCGGCAGACGATCATCGTGGTGAGCCGCCTGATCGAATACGACCTGAAGAACGACGTGTACACGCACTACCAGCGCCTGGACCGCGCCTTTTACAAGCGCAACAGCACGGGCGACCTGATGAACCGCATCAGCGAGGACGTGGGCAAGGTGCGCCAGTTCATCGGCCCTGCGGTGATGTACATCGGCAACCTGGTGGTGCTCACGGTGATGATCGTGTGGGTGATGCTGGACGTGAACCTGGAGCTGACGCTGTGGTCGTTGGCGCCGTTGCCGCTGCTGAGCGTGGCCATCTACCTGGTGAGCGACACCATCAACCGACGCAGCATGGCCACCCAACGGCAGCAAAGCAGGCTGAGCACCATGGCGCAGGAATCCTTCAGCGGCATGCGGGTGATCAAGGCCTACGCCAAGGAAAGCCAGGTGGTGGCCCGCTTCCGCCGGGCGGCGAAGGACTACCGCAAGACCAGCCTGGCACAAGCCAAGGTGGATGCCTTGTTCATGCCTGCCATCATGCTGTTGGTGGGGCTGAGCACGGCCCTGGTGATCTTCGTGGGCGGCATCCTGCTGGCCCAGGGCGGCGGCGGGATCACGGTGGGCAACCTGGCGGAGTTCACCCTGTACGTCACCAAGCTCACCTGGCCCTTCGCCAGCTTGGGCATGATCACCTCCCAGGTGCAGCAGGCGGCGGTAAGCATGGAGCGGATCAATGAGTTCCTGGGCACACCGCCAGCCATCGCCACGGAGGCGGACGCACTGGCCGCAGTGACCGGCGCCATCACCTTCCGCAACGTAGGCTTCACCTATCCAGAAACGGGCATTGAAGCGCTGAAGAACTTGAGCTTCCATGTGCCGGCCGGCGGCACCTTGGCCATCACGGGCCATACCGGTAGCGGGAAGAGCACCATCGTGGACCTGATGTGCCGGCAGTACGACCCCACCAGCGGCGAAGTGCTGGTGGACGGCGTGCCCTTGCGGTCGGTAGCGCTGGAAAAGCTGCGGGCCGCCTTGGGCGTAGTACCGCAGGAAGTGTTCCTGTTCAGCGACACTATCGCCAACAACATTGCCTTCAGCCTTGATGCCGGGCCGGACGTGCAGGAGCGCGTGGAGCAGGCGGCACGCACGGCGCAGGTACACCAGGACATTATGCAGTTCCCCAAAGGCTATGAAACGTTGCTGGGTGAGCGGGGCGTCACCCTCAGCGGTGGGCAAAAGCAACGGGTAAGCATCGCCCGGGCCGTGGTGCGGCAGCCGCGCATCCTCATCTTCGACGACCCGCTGAGCGCCGTGGACACGGCCACCGAGGATGCCATACTCGGCGGCCTGCGCCGCATCATGAAAGGATGCACCACCGTGATCATCAGCCACCGCATCAGCGCGGTGCAGGCTGCGGACCACATCCTTGTGCTGGACCACGGCAGTGTGGTGGAGCAAGGCGATCACCGGCAACTGCTTGGGCTGGGCGGCAAATACACCGCCCTGTACGAGGAGCAATTGCTGGAGGAGGCCGGCAAGGGCTGACCTGCCGCTTTCCGTTCCGTCCGCCTATATTTGGAAATCAAAGCAACGGCGCGATGGAGGACGAACGCGGGGATGTGTATTCCAAAGTGGTGCGGGCGGGCAAGCGCACCTATTATTTCGATGTGCGCAGCACACGGGGCAATGACCTCTTCCTCACCATCACCGAGCGCAAGAAGCAAAGCCATCCGGACGGCGGCGTGAGCTACGAAAAGCACAAGATCTTCCTGTACAAGGAGGATTTCGACAAATTCACCGAAGGGTTGCAGGACAGCCTTTCGGCCTTGGAGCGCATCCGGTCCTCCGGCCCTCCACCTGCGGGCCACCCACCAGGCACCGGCGGGGAAAGCGAAGCCCCGCCCTCCTCCTACAACGACATCCGCTTTGAGGACCTGGGCGGGCAGTCCTGAACAGTGCTTCCTTCAATGGAAAAGCCCCGCCGTGGCGGGGCTTTTCCATTTTCGGCGTCCGGCGCATCCTTTGATGCGACAGCAGTTCAGCCTCCTTCTTCTGACGCGCACATCGGCATCACTTGCCCTGCAACTGCCGGCCCAGCTCGTACTTGGCCTCCTGGTCCTTTAGCGCATCCCGTTGAAGCTGTTCCTTTTTAGCCAGTTGCTCCTTGGTCAGCACTGCCGCCTCCCGCCGGTTGCGCTCGGCCACCAGCATCCGCTCCTTGGCCTCCCGCTCGGCAGGCGCGTCGTTGGCATTCGCCCGTATCCGGTCGTTGATGTCCGCCTCGATGGCGCGCAGCTGTTGCGCCTGTGCCTCCGTGGCATGCAGCTCCTGCACCATGTAATCGGCACCGAGCGACACCTGGGACGGGTCCAATGCGGGATATTGCACGGCCGTACCACCCGCCTTGGCCGGTGTTGCCTTTGCCGTTTTGGATTGTGCGGCTGCCGGGCCTGCAAGTGCAAGTGCGGCCACAAAAAGCGCTTGGTGTGCAAGGGGTCTCATGGGGATAAGGGATACTGTTGATCGCGGCGATCGCCCAAATATAGTCAATGCCCCCGGCAATAAACTTGGGGGCCCAGGCGGATCATCGCCCCGCATCATGCACAATGCCGACCTTTGCGCCAATGAAACACCTGCTCCTGGCCACGCTGCTCCTGATGGGGGCAAGCAGCATGGCGCAGCCCAACGGCAGCGGGCTTGAACTGAAAGACTTCAAGCGCATGATGAAGAAACGGCACACGCTGCTGGTGGATGTGCGCACGCCGGAAGAATTCAATGCCGGCCACATTGAGGCGGCGGTGAACCTGGATTGGAGCGCGGGGCACCTGCTGGCCGACCTGTCGGCGATCAGTAAAACCGAACCCGTGCTGCTGTACTGCGGATCGGGCTTCCGCAGCGGCGAAGCAAAGCAAGCCTTGGTACAGGCGGGCTTCACGAAAGTATATGACCTCAAGGGCGGCATGGAAACCTGGGAGGCCGCCCAACAACCCGTGATCACGCAATGACCTTCTGGCAACGCATGCGCCCGGCACAGGCGCTCCTCTTCGCCATCGTGCTGCTGGCGCCCTCCTGCACGCAGGCCCAACCGCCGGCCGGCTACTACGACAGTGCCGAGGGACTGGCCGGGGAACCCTTGAAAGCCGCGCTGCACAACATCATCAAGGACCACACGGCCCTTACCTACGGTGCCTTGTGGAACGCCTTTGCCACCACCGATGCCAAGCCGGGCAGCAAGGTATGGGACATCTACAGCGACATTCCCGGAGGCACCCCGCCCTATGTGTACACGCTGTTCACCAACCAATGCGGCAGCTACAGCAGTGAAGGCGATTGCTACAACCGGGAACACAGTTTCCCCAAGAGCTGGTTCAACAGTGCCGCGCCCATGGTAACGGACCTCTTCCACATCTACCCCACCGACGGCTATGTAAACCAGAAGCGCGGAGACCTGGCGTACGGCAAGGTGGGCAGCGCCGACTGGACAAGCCAGAACGGCTCCAAAACCGGGCTGTGCATCAGCCCGGGATACAACGCCACCGTGTTTGAACCCATTGATGCCTACAAGGGAGACCTGGCACGCAGCTACTTCTACATGATGACCCGGTACTATGGCGGCATCAACAGCTGGAGTTCGCCCATGCTCAGCGGTGGCGACCTGGCCCCGTGGGCCGTGGCGGTGCTGCTGCAATGGAACGATCTGGACCCGGTGAGCCCCAAGGAAACCGCGCGCAACAACGCCATCTTTGCGCTGCAGCACAACCGCAACCCCTTCATCGACCGGCCCGAATGGGTACATGCCATCTGGGGCGGCACCGTTGGCGTCCAAGCACAGGAAGCACCCGCCCTGGAGGTCATCACGGATGCCTCGGGAATTGAAGTGGAGCGCGCAACAAGCGGCCCCGGCACCTTGCTGGTGCGTGATGCATCAGGCCGCACCGTGCTGCGCGCACCGCTAAGCGCCGCACGGGAACACATCTCCTTCAGCAGTGCCAAAGGGGTGTATATCGCCGAGGTCACCGGCTCCGGCAGCCGCATGGTAAAGCGGTTCACCTGGTAACCCGTATTCAATCCACCGGCGGCATCATCCCTTTCCACCCTCGCACCCTCGCACCCGGCATCTCGCACCCTTCCACCCACATCCTCTCCATGCACTACGAACAGATCCTCTATTCCACCTCTGAAGGCGTAGCCACCATCACCCTGCACCGGCCCGACAAGCTGAACAGCTTCACGGCGCGAATGGCTGAGGAAGTGCTGCACGCCCTGGCCACGGCCCAAGCCGACCCCTCGGTGCGGGCCGTGGTGCTCACCGGAAGCGGGCGCGCCTTCAGCGCGGGCCAGGACCTTGCCGAAGCAACGGCGCCCGGCGTGCGGATAGAAGATGTGGTGGAGCGGCAGTACAACGCCATCATACGGGCCATCCGCCAGCTGCCCAAGCCGGTATTGGCCAGCGTGAACGGCATTGCTGCAGGCGCCGGGGCCAACCTGGCATACGCCTGCGACCTCACCTATGCCGCCGAGGGCGCCGTATTCGTACAGAGCTTCATCCACATCGGCCTGATCCCCGACAGTGGCGGCACCTATACCGTGCCGCGCCTGGCAGGCATGCAGCAGGCCTTCGGGCAAATGGTACTGGCGGAGAAAATGCCCGCATCGCGTGCCGTGGAGCTCGGGTTGATCTGGAAGGCCGTGCCT
The DNA here is from genome assembly GCA_018266475.1 of Bacteroidota bacterium. Taxonomy (GTDB): domain Bacteria; phylum Bacteroidota; class Bacteroidia; order Flavobacteriales_F; family PHOS-HE28; genus PHOS-HE28. Next base: position 14,220 of record JAFEAI010000133.1, on the reverse strand, counting down.
GATGCCGTGCTGGCCGAAGAAGTGAAAGCCATTGCCGCACAGCTGGCCACCATGCCCACCTTGGGCATCGCCCTCACCAAGCAGGCGCTCAACCGGTCGCAAGGCGCCACATTGGAGCAACAGTTGCAGGTGGAGCGCGAATTGCAGGCCATTGCCGGCGCCAGCCACGACTGCAAGGAGGGCGTAAGCGCCTTTCTGGCAAAGCGCAAGCCCGTGTACAAGGGCCATTGATCCACACGCGGGATCCCCTGCCATCTTTGGCGCATGAACGAAAAGATGCAAGTCGGCATCATCGGTGCCGGCACCATGGGCATGGGCATCGCCCAGGTGGCCGCGCAGGCGGGCCACGCGGTGGTGCTGTACGATGGACGGCCGGGGGCCGTGGAACAGGCCGTGCAAACGCTGCGGGCAACCCTGGGCAAACTGGTGGCCAAGGGCAAGCTGGCACCAAGTGAAGCGGATGCGGCCTTGGCCCGCATTACCCCCTGCGGGGCCCTGGTGGACATGGCCCCCTGCGAGCTGGTGGTGGAAGCCATCGTGGAGGACCTCGCGGCCAAAAAGAAGCTCTTCACCGACCTGGAATTGGTCCTTGGCAGCCAAGCGGTGCTGGCCAGCAACACCTCCTCGCTCTCCATCACCGCCATAGCGGCCGCATGCAAAAGCCCGGAACGGGTGATCGGCCTGCACTTCTTCAACCCGGCACCGCTGATGCCCTTGGTGGAGGTGGTGCCCGGCCTGCTTACCGCCACCGGCCTTGCCGAGCGCATGCACCAGCTGATGGCACGCTGGGGCAAAAGCCCCGTGCTGTGCAAGGACACGCCGGGCTTCATCGTCAACCGCGTGGCACGCCCCTACTACGGCGAAAGCATACGGATCTTCGAGGAAGGCATTGCCGACATGGCCTCCATCGACCACGCCCTGAAATCGGTCGGCGGCTTCCGCATGGGCCCCTTTGAACTCATGGACCTCATTGGCAACGACATCAACTTTGCCGTAACCCGAAGCGTGTGGGAAGCCTTCTTTTTTGAACCGCGCTACAAGCCCAGCCTCACCCAGCAGCGCCAAGTGGAAAGCGGCCGCCTGGGCCGCAAGACCGGGCAAGGCTATTACACCTATGGCGACGGCGCTGCCCTGCCCCCGCCCGTGGTGCCCGCCGCCTTGGCAAACGCCATCACCGAGCGGGTGTTGGCCATGCTGATCAACGAGGCAGCCGATGCGCTGTTCCTGAAAGTGGCCTCCAAGGGCGACCTGGACCTGGCCATGCAAAAGGGCGTAAACTACCCCAAAGGCTTATTGGCATGGGCCGATGAGCAGGGTGCCGGACATTGGACGGCTGTGCTGGATGCGCTGCAGGCCGAATATGGCGAAGAGCGCTACCGCGCAAGCCCCCTGTTGCGCCGAATGGCGCGTACCGGGGCGCACTTCCATTAAGCCAAATCGCCAATTTACAAGTGGATATATACCATGTAAGATATATTTCCTATCTTTGCCCACACAACAAACCAACCGACCATGAACAAACTGAACAGCCTCCTGTTGCTCGGCACCGTTGCGGGCGTGATCACATTAGGTTCCTGCGGCACTGCGGAAGCACCAAAGCCTGAAGCATCTGCTCCTGCCCCGGCAACCGCCGCCAATGGCACTTACGCCATCGACCCTTCCGCAAGCGCAGTGGACTGGACCGGCAGCATGGCGGGCGTGAAGAGCCACACGGGCACCCTCAAATTCAACAAGGGCGAGCTGACCATGGCCAATGGCGTCCTCAGCGGAGGCACCTTCACCGTGGACATGAAGAGCTATGCCTTCACCGATACCAACTACGCCAAGGACGGATCGGCCCAAGGCACGCGCAAGGACCTGATGGCACACTTGATGTCTCCTGATTTCTTCGCTGCCGACAGCTTCCCCACGGCTGAATTCGTGATCACCAAGGTGGACGGAAACTCCGCCACGGGCAACCTGACGGTGCGGGGCCGCACCCATGAAGAACAAGTGAAAAACATCGTGCTCTCCGTGGATGGAAAAACCGTGAAGGCCACCGGCGACCTCACCTTCAACCGCCAGAACTACGGCGTATCCTGGAAATCGCCGATGAAGGACATGGTGCTCAGCAACGACATTGTGCTGAAGGTGCAGCTCCAAGGCACCGGGGCTTAAGCCCGACGTGGCCACATGCGTGAAAGGCCGGTAGTTCGCTACCGGCCTTTCACGTTCACGCCCACCTCCATTTGGGAGGCGGTGCCGAAGCGCGACCCTCCCTTGTTGTCAGGCTGGTCGCCATGGCCGGTGTAAATGCGCATCCGGCTCACATCCTTGTCCAGCTTCATGGCGGCCATGCGCGCCCCGCTTGCCTCGGCCACCACGTGGAAATCCGCGATACCATGCAGCGGCACCTGCGGACAGGCAGCCTCCACCTTCCACCGCGTTGCCAGCCCCCGGTTCAAATGTTGCAAACCTTTCTCCTCCATGTTGCACGTTTTGCTTGGTCCTACTTTAGTTCCCCTTCTCTCTCTCAGCCTGAGCGTAGTCGAAGGCTCTTCCTCTTCTCTTCCTCTCCTCTTCTCTCTCTTCTTCCCTTCCTCTCTTCTTCCCTTCCTCTCTTCTTCTCTTCTTCTCTTCTTCTCTTCCTCTCTTCTTCTCCTCCTCTCTTCTTCTCTTCCTCTCTTCTTCTCTTCCTCTCTCCCTCTCGCACCCTCCCACCCTATTGAAACGTCCACCCGGTAATGCCCGCCGTATTGTTCACCGGGTTCAGCATCATCACTGGAATCAGGGCCTTGTTGGTGATGATCTCCTCCTCATACGGCACGCCCAAAGCACCGAAGATGTTCGTTCCGGTCATGTTCATCACCGCGATCAGGTCGGCATCGATCTGCTGCGCATAATCCAATGTGGCCTTCACGAAGCCCTTGCTGTCGCCCTTGGTTTCGAACGCTTCCATGGCAATGCCGTGCCCACCGAGGAACTTGCGTGCATAGATGATATTGTCCTGCAGTTGGCGGTGCAGGAACTCATCCTTCTCCTTGGGCACCACCACATGCACCTTGGCCTTGAAGAAGCTGGCCATTGCCGCCACCAGTCCCAGGTTTTGGCGCGTTTCCCGCTGCAGGTCCATGGGCACCACTATATTTTGGTATCCGGCGGGGCGCAAGCCGCGTTCCTGCACCACGATGAAGGGCACCTCGCTGTTTGTGATCACGCGCAGTGCGCGGCTCCCGGTGATGAACTGCATGCCACGCATGCCGTGGGTGCCCATGATGATCAGCTCCGCACCGATCTCCTTGGCCGCCTCGCCGATGCCGGCGTACACCTTGCCCTGCCTCAGCATGGTCCTCACGGGCACGTGGGCATTGATCGCCTGCGCCCGCTCCATCTCCGCGTTCAAGCGGTGCTGCACGGCTTCCTCCTCCTCCATGTCGGGCACCATGTGCAGCAGGTACACTTCCGTACCCATGGTATTGGCCAGTTTCATTGCGTGGTCCATCGCATAATCGGCCACCGCAGTGAAATCCGTGGGCACCAAAAAGCGCCTCGCGGGCTTCGCGTTTGTGCCAGCTTCGTTTGTTTTCATCGTGTTGTTCTTGCTGCAAAGCCCATGCCCTGCCGGTTTGTCCGCCCAAGGGGCGTATGCTGTTGTGATGCCTGTGGAAATCGGCCCCCAAGATGGGGTTTTTTCGGGTTCACGCCCATGCGATCACACGGCCCGGCAAACGGAAACACCATCCCCCCGGATCCAGGCACCCGCTTTGATGTTCGCAAGGCATACATTTGCCCCCCGACAACCTGATGGGCATTCCGCCCGAACCAGCCAGCACTTGAACATGCAACGGGCCATCCCGGTCCTGCCGGGCCGCATCCGCCAAGGCCACGGTGGCAACCTCCACCGCGATAACCGCGTTTCAATCCCGCCTGCATTGTAGGTCCAAAACAACTTCGCGCCACCGGAACAAGACATTGCCCCCCGGGTTTCGTTCATTCCGCCGCGCACAACAGAACTTCCATAAACCCAAACATGGCAACCAAGACAAAGGAGAAGCCCGTCCGCAAGGAGGGTATGTATGAAGTGGTGATGAACCAGTTCGCCCACGCGGCGGACTTGATGAAACTGGACCCCGGGGTGCGCAAGATCCTGGCGAAGACCAACACGGAGATTGAAGTGAACTTCCCGGTGCGGTTGGACAACGGGAAGATCGAGGTGTTCACCGGCTACCGGGTGCAGCACAACAATGCCCTCGGGCCCTACAAGGGCGGCCTTCGCTACCACGATACGGTGGACCTGGACGCGGCCCGCGCGCTGGCCATTTGGATGACCTGGAAAACCGCATTGGCGGGCCTGCCCTTCGGCGGTGCCAAGGGGGGCATCCACATCAACCCGAAGAACTACTCCAAGCATGAGCTGGAGCGGATCACCCGCCGCTTCACCTATGCCCTGGGCGACAACATCGGGCCGGACCTGGACATTCCCGCGCCGGACGTGAACACCAACCCGCAGATCATGGCTTGGATCGCGGATACCTTTTCCTCCACCAAATCGCCCACCACGCGCTTTGCAAACCTGCACGTGGTAACCGGCAAGCCCGTGGGGGCTGGCGGCCTCGCCGGCCGTGACCGTGCCACCGGCTTCGGCGTGGTGGCCAACATCAAGTCCTGGGCAAAGCTCAAGAAATTCAACTTGAAAGGTGCGCGCTTCACGGTGCAGGGCTTCGGCAACGTAGGTTACTGGACCGCCCACTTCCTGCTGAAGGAAGGCGCCATCCTGGTGGCCGTTCAAGATGCATCGGCCACGTTCCGGAACGACAAGGGGATCGACCCTGAGGCCCTGCAAGCGCACAGCGATGCCAACGGCCGCAACCTCAAGGGCTTCAAGGGCGCCAAGGAGATCAAGCCGGATGAATTCTGGGGGATCAAGTGCGACATCCTTGTGCCCGCCGCGCTGGGCAACCAGATCACTGCGGCCAATGCGGGCCAGATCACGGCACGCTTGGTGGCCGAAGGCGCCAACGGCCCCACGGACATTGAAGGTGAGGCCATCCTGAAGAAAAAGGGCGTGGACATCATCCCCGACATCCTCTGCAACTCGGGCGGCGTGATCGGCAGCTACTATGAGTGGCTGCAGAACAAGCGCGCCGAGATCTGGAAGATCGAGGAAGTGCTGGTGATGATCCAGGACAAGATCGACACCTCCTTCCACAAGGTGGTGGATGCCGCCAAGGAGTTCAAGGTGGATTGGCGCATGGGTGCCTACATCGTGGCCTTGCGGCGCTTGGAGGACACCTACATGGACCGCGGCATCTTCCCATAGTCCATGCAGCATCTCGGCGTACTTAAGGAAGGTGAGCGCCGCCGTCTGGTGGCGCTCACCCCTGCCGGCGTTCAACGCTTGGGCAAGCAATTGCGCATCAGCGTGCAGCGCGGAGCCGGGCGCGGTGCGGGCTATTCCGACGAAGCCTACACACAGGCCGGGGCCACCTTGGTGGACAGTGCGGAGGATATCCTGCGCCAGTGCGATATCGTGCTGAGCCATGACAGCCACTACCGGAGCGAGGACGTTGGCACGCCGAAGACCTTCATCGGCTTTTTCAACGTGCTGAGCGAACCGGCCGTGGTGGAATCCTACCGGAAGCCGGGCACGGACCTGTACAGCCTGGACCTGATCCCGCGCACCACCTTGGCGCAGGCCATGGACGTACTTTCCTCGGTGGCCTCCATCAGCGGCTACCAGGCCGTGCTGCTGGCGGCAGAACGATCGCTGGCCACCGTGCCCATGATCACCAGTGCGGGCGGCACGCTGCGCCCGGCGAAATTCCTGATCATGGGGGCCGGGGTGGCGGGGCTGCAGGCCATTGCCACCGCACGCCGCTTAGGCGCCATTGTGCGCGCCTACGATGTGCGCTCCGCCTCGCGCACCGAAGTGGAAAGCCTTGGTGCCGCCTTCATAGAAGTGGAAGGTGCCGTGGAGGACAAAAAGGCCGGGGGCTATGCCGTGGAGCAGACCGCCGAGCACCTGGAGCGCATCCGGCAGACGATCCACCAGGAGGCCGTGCTGGCCGATGTGATCATCACCACGGCCAAGATCCCCGGCAGGAAAGCTCCCCTGCTGATCACCGAGGACATGGTGCGCAGCATGAAGCCGGGGGCCGTGATCATTGACCTGGCCACGGCCACTGGGGGCAACTGCGCCCTGTCCGAGCCGGACGCCACGGTGATGCGCAATGAGGTCACCATCATGGGGCCCACCGCCATTGAAGGCGGGTGCGCCCATTCCACCTCATTCCTGCTTTCAAACAACTACAGTGTTTTCATCGAGCACCTGCTGAAGAACGGGGCCAATGCGGAGGATGAGATCCTGCGCGGCACCCGCATCGTGAAGGACGGGGTGCTTGTAAACGAACGGATGCTCGCCTTGGCGCGCCCCCCCCAGGCCGCAGCTTCACCATCGGGGAACGGACAGGCGCAGGCTGCGGCGGAGAAGCGCAGTTAACGCTCCGTACACCGCCCGTTCAGTTCCACAGAAAAGAAACGACCGCCCCCCCAAGCACCGACCATGGAATTCACCTACCACATCACCGGCATCGACGGGCTGTTCATTTTGGCCATGAGCCTGCTGCTGGGCTTTGAAGTGATCAAAAACGTACCGGCGGTGCTGCATACGCCGCTGATGTCGGGCGCCAACGCGATCAGCGGCATCATCCTCTTCGGGGGATTGATCCAATTGATGCGCACGCCGCCGGACCATTACTGGGTGCTGCTCTTCTCCTCCATTGCCGTACTGCTGGGGGCGATCAACATTGCGGGCGGTTTTTTTGTCACGCACCGCATGCTCTCCATGTTCCAGGTGAACAAGAAGAAGGACGTGAAGAAGTAACCGGCCGTTCGGCCCCGCACAAGCGAAAACGTGCGGCAAGCAAACCACCGCCGGCCAGCCGGTCCCTGTTGAAGGCCCTCCTCCCCTCCCGCCCACCACGTATCCCCACCCCGCAACAACATCCATGGAATTTCTCTACCTCATAGCCACCATCGGCCTTGTGCTCGGCCTCAAATACATGGGCGACCCGGCCAAGGCCGTGCTGGGCAACCTGGTGGCCGCCATCAGCGTGGCTTTGGCGCTGATCGGCGTGGCGGTGAACTCCTACGGCCCGGAAACTGGGGTGCTGAACATCGTGCTGGTGATCGCCGTGCTTACGGCAGCCATCATCATTGGCCGGTTGATGGCCATGCGGGTGCCCATGACGGGCATGCCGCAACTGGTTTCGCTGCTCAATGGCTTCGGCGGCCTGGCCGCAGTGGTGATCTCCCTGCTGGAGGGCATCGCCCATCCGATCGGGGACGACATGCGCACGGCCGGCGGCCTGCTGATCCTGAGCGCGGTGTTCGGTGGTGTGGCGTTCACCGGCAGCTTGGTGGCGCACTCCAAGCTGGAGGGAAAGAAGCTGCCGCGGGCGCGCTTGCGTCACAAAATAGCGGCCCGCCTGGTGCTGGCCACCATGGTGGTGCTTTTCGTGGCCTACTTGGTGTGGCCTTCGGCGCTGATGCCGTTCGGCACCCTGCTGGTGGTGATGGCCGTGCTCTCCCTGGTCTATGGCGCATTGTTCACGCTGCCCATCGGCGGTGCGGACATGCCGGTGCTGCTGTGCTTCCTGGTAGCGCTGCACGGGGTGGTGGCCATTTTGGCGGGCCTCTTCTTCCAAGACCCGGTGATGCTCATCGGCGGGGTGCTGGTGGGGGCCATCGGCTCGCTGCTCACCGTGGCCATGAGCAAGGCCATGAACCGCACGCTGCGCAGCGTGCTGGCGGGCGTGATCAAGCGTGACAACAGCGCAGGCGGCCGCGAGCAGGACATCCGCCCGATCAGCGCGGCCGAAACGGCCTCGCTGCTGGCCTTCAGCAGGCAGGTGGCCATCATTCCGGGCTATGGCATGGCCGTAAGCCAGGCCCAGGGCGTATGCCAGGAGATGCAGGTGATGCTGGAGCGCATGGGCGCCACGGTACACTACATCATCCACCCGGTGGCCGGCCGGATGCCCGGGCACATGAACGTGCTGCTGGCCGAGGCCAACGTGGATTACGACCAGATCCTGGCCATGGAGGACGTGAACGACGTGATGGACCGGTACGATGCGGTGCTGGTGATCGGCGCCAACGACGTGGTGAACCCCGCGGCGGAGACCGATGCCTCCTCCTCCATCTTCGGCATGCCCATCATCCGCGCCTATGCCGCCAAGCAGGTGATCGTGCTCAAGCGGGGCATGGCCACCGGTTATTCAGGGGAAATGAACCTGCTCTTCGACCGCGCCAACTGCAGGCTGCTCTTCGGTGATGCACGAAGCAGCCTGCGCGCCATCATCGACGAGCTCAAACGCATTTAAGCCATGGAAAATCCCCGCCTGATCATCTCTGCCAAGGAACGCGACCTGATCTTGTCCTGGATCGCCGGTTTCAGTCCGCCCGACCTGAACACGCAAAAGAGCTTGGACAAGCTCTCGGATGAATTGAAGCATGCCGACGTGCGCCAGGAGGCTGAACTTCCTGCGGACGTGGTGCGCGTGGGCAGCGTGGTCACCTTCAAATCCCCTTCGCTGCGCAAGGAAAACCTGCAGCTGGTGCTGCCCAAGGATGCCGACCTGAAGGCCAACAAGCTCTCGGTGTTCTCGGTGATGGGCTCGGCCCTGGTGGGTTACCGCCAAGGCACGCGGATCAGTTGGATGCTGCCCAAGGGCGAGGAGATGATCGAGCTGGAGAAGGTGGACAACTCCAAGGTGGTTTCCCTTGGCGAGGGGGCCTGACGGCATTCGGTTACGTCCGGGATGGGGCCTCAATCCTTCAACTGCCGCAAGGTGGCCTCCAATTCCTCACTGAGGTTGCGCCATTGCCGGTGATTTCCGGAAGCGGCCATGGCCGCCTCCTCCACCTTTGACTTGCCGAAGCCCAGCACCTGCTTCCAGGTGATATGCGGGGGGAAGGACAACTCGCCGCCACTCACCACGGCATCAATGATGAAGGGCTTGTCCGAGGCTTTGGCCATGGCCACAGCGGCGGCGATATCCTTGGCGTGCTGCACGCGGACACCATCGCCGCCGCACACCTTCGCATAGGCGGCGAAATCGGGATTGAACTGCTTGAGCGCACCATATTCCGGTGCCAGCCCGGCCTGCTCCATCTCCAGTTTCACAAAACCCAGCTCGCCGTTGTTGAAGATGATGACCTTCAGCGGCAGCTTGTTCTCCACGGCGGTGAGGAAATCCTGCATGCCCATCACGAAAGACCCGTCGCCCACGAGCGCCCATACTTCGCGCTGGGGATACCTGGCCTGGGCACCGATGGCCGAAGGCAGGCCCACGCCCATGGACCCATGGTTGAACGAACCGAGGATGCGGCGGTGGCTGTGGAAGGAGATGTGCCTTGCGGCCCAAATGGCCGAAGTGCCCGTTTCCACGGAGAAGATGGCATCCGCCGCCGCCAGCTGGTCGATGGTGCGGGCGAAGATCTGCGGGTTGAGCGGTTCGTGGTCCTCCTTTGGATCGGCGGCCTGGCGCATGTGGTCCTTCCATTTGCCAAAGCCCTCCATCAGCGAGGTGCGGAAGGCATCATTGTTCCGCTCGGGCAGCAGGTCCATCAGGCGCGTTGCCGCAGGCTTCACCTCACCATGCACCCCGGCTTGCACGGCGATGCGGTTGCCGATATTCTCCAGGCAGGCATCCACCTGCACCACCTTGGTGCCGTGCGGCAGGAACTCGGTATAGGGAAAATCCGTGCCGAGCATGAGCAAGCAGTCGGCCTTCATCACGGCATGGTAGCCGGCGGGGTCGCCGATCAATCCGGTAAGGCCCACCACGCCGGGCGTATCATGGTCGAAGATGTCAGCGGCACGGAAGGAGTGTACGATCGGGGCCTTTAGCTTTTGGGCCAAGGCGAGCACTTCCTCCCTGGCGCCGCGGCAGCCCGCGCCGGCCAGAATGGTGATGCGCTTCGCTTGCGCAAGCAGGTCCGCCGCCTTCCTCAGCGACTGCTCGCCCGGCACCAGCACCGCATCCGATCCCGGCACATCCGCGATGTAGCGACCGCCGGCGGCCTCCATACCGGCAATGTCCGCTGGCAGTTCGATGCGGCATACCGCACGCTGGGCCACGGCGGTGCGGATGGCGCGCAGCACCTGCCGGGGCGCTTCCTCGGGCGAGCGGATCACCGCCTGGTAGGCGCACACATCGTCGAACATCTTCTTCAGGTCCACCTCCTGGAAGTAGTTGGTGCCTATCTGCGGCGTGGGCACTTGGCCGGTGATGGCAAGCACGGGAACCCGTTCCTTCCTTGCATTGTACAGGCCATTGATCAGGTGCAGGGCGCCCGGCCCCACAGTGCCGGCGCAAACCGCCAGTTTTCCGGTTAGCGCAGCTTGTGCATACGCCGCATACGCCGCCGTTTCCTCGTGGCGCACCGTGATCCATTCCACTTCATCGCGCTGCCTGATGGCATCCACGAAATGGTTGAGTGCATCACCGGTAAGGCCGAACACTTGGCCCACACCGGAATCAACAAGGATGTTCAGCAATTGCTCCGATACGTTCATGGTCATCTGCCGGAACGCGCTTTTGCACCCGGCCTCCGGTGCATGGAACAATCATGGCGGCGCATTGTTTCACGGCATTGTAAAAATCCCGGGAAGCCGATCCATCCTGCGATAGGTTTGTTGCCGTGAAAAGCAATTCCTGCATTACCATGAAACCTCGTTTCAATGCTTATGCGGCCGCCCCTGGCATTTACCAGGCGATGATCAAGGCCGAGGAATATCTCCACCACTGCTCCCTTGAAGTGCCGCTGGTCCATTTGGTGAAGCTGCGCGTATCGCAGATCAACGGTTGCGCCTATTGCTTGGACATGCACTGGAAGGACCTGCGCGCCCTGGGCGAAAGCGAACAGCGGCTCTATTCGTTGGATGCGTGGCGGGAATGCAAGTGGTACACGGAGCGGGAGCGCGCTGCGCTGGCATGGGCCGAGGCGGTAACCTTGGTGTCACAGGGCCATGTGCCCGATGCGGTGTATGATGCGGTGCGGCCGCACTTCACCGATGCGGAGCTGGCGGACCTCACCTTCGCCGTATGCACGATCAACTCGTGGAACCGCATAGCGATCTCAAGCCGCACGGAAGCGGGCACCTACCAGGTGAAAAAGGAGAAGGCCTGAACCCATTGACCGCCCTTTACTGCGACCGGTCAGCCTTGGCCTCATTCATTGGGTTCCGGGCGCCCCTTCTGCTTGCTGGAGGCCTTCCACAGTTCCTCTTCAGCTTTTAGCACCTGCTTGAGGCTGTCGCTTACGCCCTTCTCCTCCAAGCGGTCCAGGTTGGGCTGGCCGGCATCCACCCAGGCGCTGTACCAAAAGCTGCCCACTGCGAGGATGGCGGCGTTCATGCGGCGCTCCACCATGCCGCCCATGCTTTGTTCGTACGCGCGGATGAACTCCTTGGATTGCGTCTGGAAGGTGTTGCGGCCGCGTTGGTCGTACGTGTATTTTTCACTTTCCGGGAAGCGTTGCTGGAGTTCGCGCTCCATGGTGAACACGGTGTCCAGCGCGGCATGGCTGGCGGTTACAAAGGCCCATGCGGCAGCCAGCGGGTCGGCGATGTACTTGGCACGCCCGACAAAGTGGTCGTATTCCTCCGCGCTGGTCTCGGGGATGCGTGATTCCCAAAAGGCGTGGATGCCGTGCTGGCCGGTCATTTGGCCGTTGTAGTTCTCGGTAGTGTGCAGGGGCACGTGGGCATCGCCGATGTAGTGGCCGATCTCGGCGCTGTAGTAAAGGATGCGGTCCACGTTTCCGCGCTTGAAGGCGTTCACCAGGCGGGCGTACATCTGGGGGATGAACCAGGGCACGATGCCGTAGGCCTGCAGGGTGTCCTCGGAAAACTTCTTCACGGCCATGTCCCATTGCTCGGGCACCACCGCAAAGGGGTCTTCGCCGGGCTTCACGTAGTGGTCAATGTCGATGTAATGCCTTGCGGCCTCACCTTCCACGGCGTAGCGGCGGCTGTCCGGGTCGGTGGCATGGTCGGTGATGTAGTCGATGTGGCGCTTGTAGAAGCCGAACATGGGTGGCGGCAGGGTGAACACGGCCATGCGGTTGATGCGGCGGTGGCCGTAGAATCCCCAGGCGGCGGCATCGCGCTGCAGCAGAAAAGGCCACGCCACGGCCAGCAGGAGGCAGATCGCGGCGGTGCGCAGGATGGTTGTCCGCTGCATGGTGGATCAGGGTTCGAGGGGCACCAGGCGGCCGTCCTTCAGCACGGGGATCACCGTGGCCTGGTCGGGTGTAAGGCAGTACTTCACATCGTCCAGCAGGTGGAGCTGCTGCAGGCGTTTGCGGCGCGGCGCGGCTTTTAGGACGCTCATCAGGTTGTCCCTCGCGGCGAGGTAGAGGTATTTCGATGCGATGCTGCTGTCTTCCTCCAGGCCGAATTTGCCGCTGGCCAGCAGGCGGTCCATCACGGCACCGGCAAATACACTGTCCTCCAGGCTGAACTTGTTCTTCCACCCCGAGCAGAGCAGCAGAATGTTGTCGTTTTGCCGCAATAGCCAATCGGTGAGGGCGGTGAGGTTGAGGAAGGCGCCGATGACAAGCTGCCGAGCTTCCCGACCGATGTTGATGGCCTGGGTTCCGTTGGTGGTGCTGATGACAATGGTTTTTCCATGCAGGTCCATGGCCTTGAAGGCAAGCGGCGAGTTGCCCACGGGGAAGCCTTCCACCACCTCCCCGTTGCGCTCGGCAGCGGCGATGTATCCGGGGCGGCCGATGTATTGCCGGGCCTCTTCGATGGTGGCCACGGGGATGATATCCTTGACACCGTGGTGCAATGCGGCGACCATGGCGCTGGTGGCGCGCAAAATGTCGATGACCACCACGATGCCCATGCCTTCCTTGTAGAGCGGGAACTGTCCGGGGGTATAGCAGACTTCCACGCGGTACTGGTAGTCGGTGTTGTGGGAGATGGCCTTCATGGGCGTTTGCGGGAGCGGATCGCAGGCGTTGAAAGTACGTGTCAGGCGACAAACCTTGTGGAACTGGTTGGCGAGCACGTGTAATCGGTGGCTTCGAGGGCCTCAGCCACCGTGGAGGGACGGAGTAGTTTATCGTTGTCGGTTGTTAGTTGTTCGGCTTTCCTGCGACGCAGCCGGGCAACAAACAACTGACAACGAACAACCCGGCTTAATCTGTTCAACAAACCAAGGCTTCAGTCACCGTCGCGGGCACCTACGCCGTGAAGAACGGCGTCTTCACCACCACGGCCTTGAGCACCTTGCCGCGCACGTCGATGCGCAGTTCGGTGCCAGGGGCGGAAAGGTCCTTGGGCACGTAGGCCAGGCCGATGGGCTTTTGCAGGCTGGGGCTCATGGTGCCGCTGGTGACGCGGCCGATGACCGCACCTGCGGCATCCACCACATTGCAGCCGTGGCGCGGGATGCCACGCTCCAGCAGTTCAAAGCCAACGAGCTTGTTCTTGATGCCCGCTTCCTTCTCGGCCTTCAGCGCGGCGGAGTTGGTGAAGTCCTTGGTGAACTTGGTGATCCAGCCAAGGCCGGCCTCCAGCGGTGATGTGGTGTCGTCGATGTCGTTGCCGTAGAGGCAGAAGGCCATTTCCAAGCGGAGCGTATCGCGTGCAGCGAGGCCGGCAGGCTTGATGCCGAAGGGCTTTCCGGCCTCCATCACGGCATTCCAGGCTTTTTCCGCCAGGGCGTTGGGCACGTACACCTCAAAGCCGCCCGCGCCGGTGTAGCCGGTCACGGAAAGCAGCACCAGCCCCACCCCTTTCATTTCGGCATAGGTGGCGGTGTAGTATGGCATCGCGGCAATGTCCTCTTTGAAAAAGCCTTTCAGCGTGTCCACGGCCTTGGGACCCTGCACGGCCAGCAGGCTCATTTTGTCGCTGATGTTCTCCAGCTGTGCATCGAAGGTGTTGTGCTTGTTGATCCAATCCCAGTCCTTTTGGATGTTGCCGGCGTTCACCACCAGCACATAGTGGTGGTCATCACCGTGCTGCATGTTGTACACCAGGAGGTCGTCCACAATACCGCCGGTTTCGTTGGGCATGCAGGTGTATTGCACCTTGCCCAAGCCCAGCTTGGAGGCATCGTTGCTGCACACCTTTTGGATCAGGTCCAGGGCCTGTGGCCCGCGTACGAGGAATTCGCCCATGTGGCTCACGTCGAACACGCCCACGGCGTTGCGCACGGC
>JAFEAI010000132.1 GCA_018266475.1 Bacteroidota bacterium | reverse complement strand
TATGCAGCAGGATTTCTACTACGGCCCGAAATCACTGCGGCAGCGTACGCTTCGCCGGTTTTCCCCTCGGCGCAATAGCTTGTGCTATTCCTTCTCGGTGAAACCCGCGCTGCCATTGTGATTTCTACCCTCGCAACGAACCCTGCTGCATAATCCGGGTTCAAAGGGAACCGCCTGGCCCCCGCTCACCTGCCCTGCCGGGCGAATTCCATGCACAGCGCGGCAGCTGCGGCAGCCACGTTCAGCGATTCCGCCCCGCCGAATGCGGGAACGGCGATGGAGCGGCCCGGGGCCTCCCGCACCTCCTGCGACAACCCGTGCGATTCGCTGCCCAGCACCAGCACCGCAGGCCGTTGCAATTGCACCTCGAACACATTGGTGCCGGAAGCCTCGGCCTTGTACACCTGCACGCCTTGCCGGGCCGCCTGCGCCAGGGCCGCCGCCAGGTCGCCATACACCACGGGCACCCGGAAGATGGAGCCCATGCTGGCCTGCACGCACTTGGGGTTCCACACCTCCACGCTTTGCGCCGAGCACCAGAGCTGGCCGGCACCGAACCAATCGGCGATGCGCAGCAACGTGCCCAAGTTGCCCGGGTCGGCCACCTCATCCACGGCCAGCACAAAACCGCCTGCCACCGGCAGCTCCAATTGCGGCACCGCAGGCTTGCGCACCACCGCCACCGCCTCGTTGCCATGCGCAAACGTGCCCATGCGCGCAAGGTCGTGCGCGGGCAGCACCCGGGCACCGGCATGCCCCATGGCGGCCGCCGCCTCCGGCGTGGCGTACAGCTCCTCCACCCTAAGCCCGGAAGCCTGCAGCTCCGCCACCATTTTCCGGCCCTGCACCAGGAAGAGGCCCCCGGCCTCGCGGTATTTGCGCTGGTGCAGCGCGCGCACGCGCTTCAGGTGGAGTGCTCCGCTCATTTGCCCAATATCTTCGCCCGCCGTGGCATGGTCCTTTCAGGGATGGCCGCGCAAAATAGCCCTCCGGAAGCCTCCCGTGCGCTCCTCCAAGCTACATATTCCCTTGGCTGCACTGCTGGTGCTGGCCTTGGCCGCCTGCAACCCCACCAAGCGGGTGCCCAAGGGCGAATACCTCCTGGTGCGCAACATCGTGCGGTCCGATGCCAAGGACCTTACGAACGATGAATTGCGCGCCATCCTCAAGCAAAAGCCGAACAACAAGGTGCTGGGGCAACGCCTTTACCTGCACCTGTACAACCTGGGCGACCCGGGGAAGGCACAGCGCATAAAGGCCCGCTCCGATTCCCTCTGCGCCCTGCGGAACAAGCAACGCGCCGCTGAGCTGGAAGCGAAAAACGCCAAGCGCACCGCCCGGGGCAGGGATCCGAAAAAGGGCAAGGACAAGGAATGCCCGCGCACCTTCCGCGTATGGCTGCGCGAAGATGTCGGCGAGGCCCCGGTGGTGCTGGACAGCTCGCTCACCGCGCGCAGCGTAAGCCAACTGAAGCTCTACCTCAACAAGGAAGGCTACTTCAACGCCCAGGTATCGGACACCCTGTACCACAACCGCACAAGGCTGCTCTCGGACAAGCGGGGCAGGGCCTTCCGCCAACCCAAGGTGGAGGTGGAATACCGCGTGAAGGCAGGCACCCCATATACCTTGTGTACGGTGAACCGGTTCGTGGACGACCCGGGGATCGACAGCTTGGTGGCGGCCTCCTGGGGCAACTCCCTGCTGGTGCCCGGCGCCCGCTTTGATTCCGACGTGCTGGACAAGGAGCGAAACCGCATCACCACCCTGCTGCGCGACAAAGGCTACCTCTATTTCACCCGCGACCTGCTGCACTATGCCGCCGACACCAGCGCCGGCAACCACCAGGTGGACCTGCAGCTGCACTTCGAACGCCCCCTGGCAAAAGGCCACCGCGGCCTGGCCGGCAGCCCGGAAGGCACCGTGTACCACATCGGCAACATCACCGTGGACATGGCGCCCCGCCCCGCGTTCGGGCAGCCACCCCTGCCGTTGGATACCGCGTTGTACAAGGGAAACACCTACCTGTTCACCGGCGCCAGGCCCGCCTACCGCCCAAGGCGCCTCAACACCAACATCCTGCTAAGGCCAGGCGCGCCCTTCAGCGCCACGGCCAACGACCGCACCTTCCGCCGCCTGACCAACTTGCGCGTGTTCGACCGCGTGGACATTGTGTACGACACCCTCCACACCCGGGGCGCCACCGCGGATTGCCGCATCAGCCTGCTGCCCGCCAAGCGCCAAAACCTCTCCTTGGAAGGGTACGGCACCAACCGCGGCGGCTTCCTGGGCACCTCCTTCAGCCTGAACTACCGCCACAAGAACCTCCTGCGCAGCATGGGCTCCATCGAGGCACGCATGGTGCTCGGGCTGGAAGCCCAGCAGAGCCTGGGCCAGAACGGCACCGCACAGGAAGCCACCACCCAGGTGGGCAAGGACGTGCTCTTCAACACCCTGGAACTCGGCCCCGAGGTCACCATCCGGTTCCCCCGCTTCATTCTTCCCTGGCCCACCGATGAGCGCTATCCCAAAATCTGGGGACGCCGCACCGCGGTGAACATGCTGTACAACTTCCAGCGCCGCCCCGCTTATACGCGCACCCTTGCCAAGGTGAGCTACGGCTATGAATGGAACAAGAGCAACTCGCTCTCCGTGGCCGTGTACCCGGCCGAAGTGAACATCATCCGCATCCTGGGGATGAACAGCGCCTTCGAGAACTTCATCATCTCCTCCAACGACGCCGTATTGCGCGACAGCTATACCGACCACGTGATCGCAGGGGCGCGCGCTTCGGTCACCCTGAACACCCAGGACCCCTCCTCCCCCAAGCGGAACGCCCTGTTCTGGCGGCCCAGCCTGCAAACCTCCGGCAACCTGCTGCGCCTGGTGAACGATGCACTGGGCACCGGAAGGCAGTCCGATACCACGGGAAACAACTACTACACCTTTGCCAAGGTGCGCTTCGCCCAATTCGTGAAGCTGGAAAACGACCTGCGCTACTACCACCGGATCCACGCCAAAAGCAACCTCGCCTTCCGCCTGGACGCCGGCGTGGGCATCCCCTACGGAAACCTCGAAGTGCTGCCCTTCGAAAACAGCTTCTTCAGCGGCGGCGCCAACGGCATCCGCGCCTGGCGCGCCCGCACCCTGGGCCCCGGCGCCTACAACGCGCCGCTGAACGCATACGACCGCGTGGGCGAGGTGCGCCTGGAAGGCAATGCCGAATACCGCTTCAAGCTGATCGGCTACTTAGAGGGCGCCTTCTTCGCCGACATCGGAAACATCTGGGACCTGCACGAAAACCCCGCACAGCCCGGCAGCGGGTTCATCCTGGGCAAAGTGCCCGGCCAACTGGCCTTCGGCACCGGCATCGGCGCCCGCTTCAACTTCGAGTTCTTCCTGGTGCGCTTCGACCTGGGCCTGCAAACCAAAGACCCCGCCCTGCCCACCGGCCAGCGCTGGATATTCCAACCCAAAGCCCCGGGGCT
>JAFEAI010000131.1 GCA_018266475.1 Bacteroidota bacterium | reverse complement strand
TGGGTCAATTGCTGGATGCTCCGCGACCTGCGCACGCCCTTCGGCGGCATGAAGCAGAGCGGCGTGGGCCGCGAAGGCGGCATGAAGGCACTGGAATTCTTCACCGAGGCACGCAACGTGTGCATCAAGCTTTAGGCAGCGCCACGCGAGGTTTTGCTGATGCCGGCGCGATCGGTTCCCGTTCTTCCGGGTCCTGTTTCATGCCGTTGGTGAAGAACCATCCGAACCGCCCGTCGAACCATGCTTCGAATTGCAGCAGGGCCGACTTTACATACTGAACCAGTGTGCGCATTTGCAAGGCTTATGCACCACATACGCAACTCCCGTTCCGATCGTTGCACTTCCGCGCGGATATCGCGTTGGAAAATGTTAAACCGATGTGACATTCGGATCGGTCCAACGGATGATCCGAATGACCACAGTGGCACATGCCGTTCGAGCAGGCAATTGGTCGGAACGGCGCGCTGCCGAGACCGGACCATATTGCTTGTCACAACGGTATTAAGCACGGTCAGCGGGCTATGCGTGCCAGCACCTGCAACCGGCCGGAAGCCGCGTCCAATGGGCCGTCCTGCACTTCCAAGGTTCCGACCGCGGAACTGCGGAATGCGGCCACCGCATCCTGTTGCATGGTGCCTGCCGCAGTGATGGTACCGCCTTCATGCAAGGCGATCAGCACCGGTCCGCCAATTGCCAAGGCCGGCATGTACGTGGACAAGGTCCGCTCCCATGCCTCTCCCCCGGCATGCGGCCTGTTTCGTGGAGATTCCTCCCCGCGCACAAGATCGATCCACACTTTTTCCACACGCCCGGACCACGTTCCTGCGTAGAAAAGTTCCACCTTGCCGGCAAGCATCCACGGCCATACCCGGCATTCCATCAAGGCCTCCAGGCCCTCCCCTGGCAGCCGGTCACCTTGTTCCAGCACCAAGGTGAATTGCTGCTGGCCCGGTCCGCACGCGCTGAAGCTCCACTGCGGCCGCGCACCCGTCCGCCGCACCATTTCGATCAAGCCCAACCCCGCCCCGCGCCGCCCTTCCACGCCGGGCTGTTGGATCCCGCGGAGGAAGAGCGCCTTCAGCTCCGCAGCATCCTTGGCCGAAAGAAAGGTCAACGCCTCCCCCAGGCCCTTGGCCTTCACCGGCGCTACCGCATTGCGCGTGTACAGGCCCAGGCCCCGCGCATCCTTGCGGAAGGCGAACAGGCTTCGGGCCATTGCCGCTCCCCGGGCTTCCACGGCCCGGTGGCGGATGATGTTTTGAAACGCCTCCACCAGTACATATCCCGCATGCCTCCCCGAAAATCCGGAAGGTCCTTCATCCGCCGTGCCGCTTGCAGGCCCATCGAACACCAGGTTCCCCAATTCCAGCAAACGCACCGAATGATCGTCCGCGAACCTGCCCGCATAGCCGAACAGGCAATCGCCGCAATGGCGCATGGAAGGAAGAATGCCGGGCGGAATTGACTGCATGTGCGGGCCA
>JAFEAI010000130.1 GCA_018266475.1 Bacteroidota bacterium | reverse complement strand
TGTTGGTGAGGAACACCGTAACATCCACGATCTTCTCCCACGAGGAACCGGCATCCTCCAAGATCCACTTCACATTCTGGAACACACTGCGCACCTGCGTTTCGATGTCGTAGGAAACAATGTTGCCCTCGGCATCCAGTTCCACGCCGGGAATCTTCTTCGTGCCGCGCGACCGCGGCCCCACGCCGCTGAGGAAAAGCAGTTCGCCCACGCGCCGGGCGTGCGGGTAGTGGCCAACCGGTTCAGGGGCCTGGGAGGAGGAGAAGGAATCCATGGCGGTAAAGGTGGGAAGGTTTCTCCATGCATTGCTCCCATAGCGGTCTCCCGAAGGGGCCACTACGGTTGGGGCGTGGGCATGCAAGGCCTGCTGCGCGAGACCTTGATGGAGCGATCAGGTTGGAACACAGCTCCCTCAGCGGTCTCCCGAAGGGGGGACCCTGAGGATGGGAGATTGTTGCACCCGGCATTTGCCCCCATGAAAGCCTACACATGGGCCATAGTGCTTCTGGCGGCCCTCGGCACCGCATGCGGTTCCGACAGGAAGAGCATCACCCTGAAGGAAGGCCCCATCACCGAAAGCATGTGCGCCAGCGGCCTGGTGAAGGCCGAAGGGCAGTACCAGGTGTACCCCACCGTGAGCGGCAACGTGCTGGCCCTGCTGGTGAAGGAGGGCGATACCGTGAAGGCCGGCACCGCGTAGATGCACATCGACGACCGGAGCAGCCTGGCCGGCCAGCGCAGCAGTGCCGCCCAGCTGCAACTACTGCAACGCCGCGTCCGGCCCGTAGTAGAAGTTGGCCGTGGCGCCGCCGTCGATCAGGAAGTCGCTGCCGGTGATGAAGCCGCCCTCCGGACCCATGATCAGCGCGGCCAGAGCCGCTACTTCGTCGGGGGTACCGGCGCGGCCTGCGGGCATCTTCTTCAGCATGTTCTGGTAGAATTCGGCGCGCTCGCCGTAGAGCTCGTCGTGCGCCAGCGGGGTTACGATGATGCCGGGGCTGATCGAGTTGACCCGCGCGCCGCGCTTGGCCCATTGCACCGCTTCGCCACGCACCCGCAGCGAATTGCAGCGCTTGGACATCTGGTAGGCGTGCAAGGTGCTCTCCACGTTCTTCACGAAGTCCAGCTCCAGCAATGCCTCCGGCGCGGCCGTGGCCAGCAGCGCGTCCTGTGCGGCGGTGAGCGCCGGCATGCGGTAACCCGATTGCGAGGAGATCACCACGCCCGATCCGCCTTCGGCCACCCCCTTGCCGAACTCCTCCAGCAACACCGCCGTGCCGAAGAGGTCCACGTGGAGGATCTTTTCGATCGGCGCCTGCGAGGGGGACACGCCCGCTGCCTGCACCAGCGCCTTGATGGGCCCGAGCTCCTGGGCCTTCGCGACCACCGCCTGGATGGCCGCCCGGCTGGAGATATCCACCTCCATGGCCGTTACGTCGAAGCCCGCGTTCTCCATCACCTTGGCCGCCGCATCGGCGGAAGCCTGGCTGTGGTTGGCCACCAGGATGTGGCGCCCGCTGCTGATGCGCCGCGCGATGGCCTGGCCGATGCCGCCCGCGCCCACCACCACCGTTACGTCCTTCTGTCCTGTTGCCATTGTTTGTGTGTTCTCGGTTTACTGATCCCCAGGTTCTCCTTCACATGTTGGGTGGGGTCCCTCACCAGCGTAGCGATGAAGGCCGCGATGCTCTTGCGCGAAATGGCGGATCCCGTTTCCGGCTCGCCTTTGTGCGTGAGTGCGTAGTCCACCTCATCGGCATCGGTGAACCATTCGGGCCGCAGGATGGTGTAGTCCAGCCCGGAGGCTTCGATCACATCGGCCAGGGCGCGGTAGGGCCTCAGCACGGACTTCAGCGGCGTGGCGTAGATGCCGATGGAGCTGATGGCGATGATGCG
>JAFEAI010000012.1 GCA_018266475.1 Bacteroidota bacterium | reverse complement strand
TCACCGTGTGCGCGTTGCCGTCATCGCAGGCATCGCCGATGTTTGCCTGGAGACCGGGGCAATCATAGACCACCGTGCCCACGCACTCGCAGTTGGCGGTGATCACGTCGTTCACCGTATGCGCATTGCCGTCGTCGCAGGAATCGCCGACCTGTCCGGGCAGGTTCGGGCACGAGTCGATGCAATCGGGGATGCCATCGCCATCCGTATCCGTATCCGGCACACCGCATCCGCAAGCACCGGGGGCCGTCTTGTTCGGGTCCGTTGGGCAGCCATCAATGCAGTCCATCACACCATCCCCATCCGTATCGACGTCCGGAATGCCGCAACCACAAACGCCCGGTTCCACCTTGTGCGGATCGTTCGGGCAGGCATCACCGCTCACAGCCACATAGCCCGGGGGCTGTTCACAAGCCAGCACGGCATCCATGTCCGACCCCACTCCATCGCCGTCGGCATCCGCATACCAGGTAGTAGCTGCATGCACAACCACGCTGGCGGAAGTGCTGAACGGCCCGCATCCACCCGCTGGGGCGATGGTATAGATCACCGCGTATGCGCCTGGCTGGCTGGCACCAGGATCAATGCTGCCCGTGGACGCGTTCAGTACCAGTCCGGCAGGCTGCGCGCTGTACACGCCGCCCGGTGTGCCGACCTGCATCACTGCGCCCGCCCCCGCCAGCGTGCAGAACGGGCTGCCCGGATAGGAGATGGATGCTGAAGGCAAGGCATTCACAACCACGTCCACCACATCTGTGACGCTTCCGCAAGCGTTCGATACGATCACTTGATAGCTACCGCTGGCAGCGTCCGCCACTTCCACATCGGCAGCATGGCTGCCCGGACTGTATGTCCCCGGCCCCGACCATGAGTAGCTCAGAGGTCCGGTTCCGCTTGCGGTAGTGCCCAAGGTTAGCGTCATCCCCGAGCAGATCGGTGAATTGGAGACCGTGGCCTCGATCGTGGGCGGGATGCAAGGCACAGACCCGGCACATTCGCAAGCCGCCGTTACCACGTCATTGATGGTATTCGGATTGCCGTCATCGCAGGCATCGCCGATGTTCGCCTGGAGCGCCGGGCAGTCGTAGACCACCGTGCCCATGCACATGCAGTTGGCGGTGATCACGTCGTTCACCGTGTGCGCGTTGCCGTCATCGCAGGCATCGCCGATGTTCGCCTGGAGCGCCGGGCAGTCGTAGACCACCGTGCCCATGCACACGCAGTTGGCGGTGATCATATCGTTCACCGTGTGGGCGTTGCCGTCATC
>JAFEAI010000129.1 GCA_018266475.1 Bacteroidota bacterium | reverse complement strand
GTGGTGCTGGTGGTGGGCCTGTACATCATCCGCCTGCTGATGCGGGGGGTGGAGCGCACCCTGTCGGCCAAGTCCGTGGACCATACGCTGCAGCGGTTTTTCATCAGCCTGGCGGGCTGGGGCATGAAGGTGCTTTTGTTCATCAGCGTGATCCAGATGCTTGGCGTGGCCACCACCTCCTTTGTGGCCATCATCGGGGCGGCGGGCCTGGCCGTGGGCCTGGCGTTGCAGGGCACCTTGGCCAACTTCGCAGGGGGCGTGCTCATCCTGCTGTTCAGGCCCTACAAGGTGGGCGACCTGGTGGAGGCACAGGGCATCACGGGCCATGTGAAGGAGATCCAGATCTTCACCACGGTGCTGCTAACCCCGGAGAACAAGCTGGCGATCGTGCCCAACGGCCCCATGGCCAATGGCAACATCGTGAACTATTCCGCGGAGGGCCGCATCCGGGTGGACCTCACTTTCGGCGTGGCGGGCGATACCTCCATCGCGGAGGTGCGGCGCATACTGGTGGAGGTGATGAAGGCGGAGCCCAAGGTGCTGGCCGAGCCCGCACCTGGCGTAACGGTGAGCAAGTTGAATCCGGAGGGCACGGAGCTGGCGGTGCGGCCATGGTGCGCACCGGAGCACTACTGGGATGTGTACTTCGGCACGTACGAACGCGGGCAGGAGGCGCTGCGCAAGGCAGGTGTGCAGGGCCCGCGCGGCGGCATCAACGTATTTGCGAAGCAATAGGGCGGTGCGTGCATGGCGCGCTGCGGCGGGCGCGGCCTTTGCGGGCCTATATCACGCCTAGCAGGGCGGAGCCGAACTCCTTGGCCTGGTAGCGGCGCACGTCCGCTATGGCCAGCAGGTCGTCCATGGTGGCGGGCTTGGCGCGGGCAATGTCCAGCAGCTGGTGGTTGGCGGCCACTATGCCGGGGCGCAGGTCAAGGTCTGCGGCCAGCTTGTCGCGCACGGCCTTCAGGCGTTTCACGCGTTCCTCCAGCTGGGGGTCGCGCGGGTGCCGCTTGGGGCGCTCCAGGCGCGGCCACAGGTCCTTTGGCGTGCGTTGGCCGCGCTGCAGGGCGTTCAGGATCTCGGTGCCGTAGCGGTCCACGGCGGTTTGGCCCATGCCCTTTATTTGGCCCAGTGCGGCCAGGGTGGGTGCGGGGTCGCGTGCCAGGTGGATCAGCACGTCGTTGCCTACCACCATGAAGGGCGCGCGGTCCAGGCGGGCGGCCACGCCATTGCGCCATTCGTGCAATTCCCTCAGGATGGCCAGTTCCTTCGGCTTAAGTGCTTTTGCCCCCTTTATCCGCAGGAAGGCCGGTTCGTGTTCGCCTTGGTCCTGGAACGGAATTTCGGTGAGCAGGCTGAACTCTTCCGTGGCCCAATCCCACCTGCCCTTGGCGTGCAGGGCAGCGGCCAGTTCGTCGCGCAGGGCGAGCAGGTAGCGGGTGTCCATGGCTGCATAGTCCAGCATGCCCTGCGTGAGCGGGCGCTTGGTCCAATCGGCTTTTTGGAAGCGCTTGTCCAACTGCAGGCCAAAGTACTTTTTGAGCAAGGAGGCTAAGCCCAGTTCGGGCTCGTTCACCAGTTCGGCGGCGATCAGCGTGTCGAAGATGTGGCGGACGCGGAAGCCGTACATGCGCTTGAGCAGGCGCAGGTCGAAATCGGCATCATGCACCACGGTCTCGCCTTGCTCGGATCCCAGGAGATCGCCGAGCTCCTGCACGTTGTGCAGGGCCAGGGGATCGATCAGCCAGGTGTCCTGCCGGTTGGAGAGCTGGATCAGGCCGATGCGCTCATGGAAGCGGTGGAAGCTGCTGGCCTCGGTGTCCAGCGCCAAGGTGGTTTCACCGGCCAGGCGCGCCATCAGGTCCTTGAAGGCAACGGGGTCGGCGATCAACGGTGCTTCTTTCATGGCTTGGTCAGGCATGTGGCCGGCACGCGGTACCTGCGTGCGTCTGCGCGGTCAACAAGTGAATACTGCGGGCCGTTCACCACTTCCTTCAGATGTATTGGTCGCCGGTGTCCGCGGCCAGCTCCTGTACCATGCCCTTGATCTGCTGCTCGTCGTGTTTGCGGCACACAAGCAGCACGTCGTCGGTGCTCACCACGATGAAGTCGTCCAGCCCCTGTAGCACCATCAACCGGCCGTCCGCGGCGTGGATCATGTTGTTGCTGCCGCCATGCACGCGCACCGTGTTGCCCGTGCCGGTGTTCCCGCGGGGGTCTTTCTCCAGGTGGTTGTACAGGCTGCCCCAGGTGCCCAGGTCGCTCCAGCCGAAATCGGAGGGCACGGTGAACACGTTGGCGGCCTTTTCCAGGATGCCGTAGTCGATGCTGATGTTCTGGCACTGGCCGTAGATGCTGTCGATGAAGGCCTGTTCCGCAGGCGTGCCGTAGGAGGCTTCGCCTTTGGCGAACAGGGCCTCCATATCGGGCAGGAAGTTGGTGAAGGCGTTGCGGATGCTGGCCAGGGACCAGATGAAGATGCCGCTGTTCCAGAGGTATTGGCCGCTTTCGAGGAAGCGCTGTGCGGTGGCGTGGTCGGGCTTTTCGGTGAAGGCCTCCACGCGCTTCACCCCGCTGCTTTCCGCGGGCCCATGGTTGCTGAAGCGGATGTAGCCGTACCCGGTGTCGGGCCGGTCGGGCTTGATGCCCAGGGTGACCAAGCAATCCTGCGCGGCCGCTTGGCGGAGCGCCAGGCGGAGGCGGGCGTGGAACTCCTTTTCATCCTTCACCAAATGGTCGCTGGGGGCGGTGATGACCAGCGCTGCGGGATCGCGCTTGGCGATCACGTGGTTGGCGTAGGCGATGCAGGGCGCGGTGTTTCGGCGGTCGGGTTCCAGCAGCACCTGCCCGTCGTTCAGCGCGGGCAGTTGCTTGCGCACCAGGTCCGCATAGAGGGCGTTGGTCACCACATAGATGTTTTCGGGCGGGCAGATGGCGGTGAAGCGGTCGAAGGTTTGCTGGATAAGGGTGCGGCCGGAGCCCAGGAAATCCAGGAACTGCTTGGGGTGTGCGGTGCGGCTCATGGGCCAGAAGCGGCTACCGATGCCGCCCGCCATGATCACGCAGTAAGTGTGTTGGTCTTGCATGTGGAAAGGGGTGGTCCGCAGATCAGGATGCTTTGCGGACGGCCTGCTCGAGGTGGACCTCGGCGGTGGGGTCGATCAGGTAGATGCGGCGGTTGTTTAGGCAGCGGCAGCGGTAGCGCTTGCGCAGCAGCGGGCCCTTCACGAAGATCTTCTGGTTGAAGCGGAACACGGTGTTCGGGTCCAGCTCCTCCAGGAAGGGCCTGGGGTCGCGGTCATACCGGCGCAGCACGCGCATCAGGTCGTGGTCGGTGCAGCTGCTGCTGGGCGCGTCGTCCAGGTGGATGATCAGTGTGCGCAGCACGTCGGCAGGGAACACCTCGCGGCTGAGGAAGGGGCGCATGAGCCGTTTGTACTCGGCCTTCCACTCGGTGCCGTGGGGTTCGTGCCGCCGGTATTTTTGGAAGGTGGTATAGTGGGCGAACTCATGCACCAGCACCACCAGGAAGGCATAGCGGTTGAGGTCTTCGTTCACCGAGATGCGGTGGTGCAGGGTGCGGGTGGCCGTGCGGTAGTCGCCCAGCTTGGTGGTGCGTGGCGGGCTGATGCGCACCAGCACGGGGTTGCGCCGCAGCCATTGCTGCACCACCGGCCAGGCATGGCGCGGCAGGTGGGCTTGCAGGCGAAGGATGTCAGTAACGGGCGGCATCGGTAAGCAGGGCGTGGTGGTGCGGGTAATTGGCGCGGTCGGCATGCCGTAGGCCGCGGTCAGTTGGTGGCAGGGCGTTCCATTTCGGGCAGTCGCAGCCGCGCTTTTTGTGCGGCGCGGCGCCGTAGCGCGGCCGGGTGCCGGCGCAGCCTTGCAGCACCATGGCGGTGCCGGAAAGCAGGAGTAGCAGGACCGAAGTGTGAAGGCGCATGGCGAAAGTCCGGATCCGCCATGGGCGGTGCTTGCAAATGTAGCGGAAGCCCATGTGGGGCAAAAGCCCGGAAAAAAATTCCGTGAAAGCTCCAGGCCCCTACATTAGCCGGTCTTTTCCCGGGCCATGACACTCCTGTTCCACATCGGTCAATATTTCATGCTTTTGGGGGAGGTTTTCTCCAAACCGGAGCGCCGCATCGTGTATTGGCGGCGTACGGTGGAGGAGATGGAGTTGCTGGGCGTCAAGAGCTTAGGTATTGTGGCCCTGCTTTCCCTGTTCATGGGGGCGGTTATCGCCATCCAAACCAAGACCAACATTGATTCACCGCTGATCCCGGCCTATGTAGTGGGGTTCACGGTGCGGCAAAGCACCATTTTGGAGTTCAGCCCCACGATCATTTCGCTGATCCTGGCCGGAAAAGTGGGCAGCACCATCGCGGCGGAGATCGGGTCCATGCGGGTGCGCGAGCAGATCGATGCCCTGGACATCATGGGGGTCAATTCGGCGGGCTACCTCATTCTGCCCAAGATCATCGCCACGGCGGTGATCAATCCCTTCCTCATCATCATCAGCATGTTCCTCAGCATCCTGGGCGGCTACCTCGCCGGGGTGCTCACGGGGATCATCAGCTCCACCAACTACATCGCCGGTGTGCAGTGGGATTTCGACCCCTACATCGTTACCTATGCGCTCATCAAGACGGTGGTCTTTGCCGTCATCATCGCCACCGTTTCAGCCTACCAGGGCTACTACACCCGGGGCGGCACCCGCGAGGTGGGCATCAGCAGCACCCGCGCGGTGGTGTACAGTGACGTGGTGATCCTGGTGGCCAATTACCTGCTCACCCAACTGCTGCTGCTATGATCGAGGTGCGCGGGCTGTACAAGAGCTTCGGCAAGGTGGAGGTGCTGCACAACATCAATGCCACCTTCAAGAAAGGCAAGGTGAACCAGGTGATCGGCAAAAGCGGGAGCGGGAAAAGCGTGCTGGCCAAGTGCATTGTGGGGCTGCTGCCGCCGGACAAGGGGGAAGTGCTGTACAACGGCGAATCCTTCCAAGGCATGAGCAAGGAGCGGCGCAAGGAATTGCGGCAGGAGATCGGCATGCTGTTCCAGGGCAGTGCCCTGTTCGATTCGCTCACCGTGCTGGAAAACGTGATGTTCCCCCTGCGCATGTTCGCCACCATGACGGTGCCGCAGATGCGCGAACGGGCGGATTTCTGCCTGAAGCGGGTGAACATCACCGGGCAGGACCGCAAGTATCCGGCCGAGCTCAGCGGCGGCATGCAAAAGCGCGTGGGCATTGCCCGGGCTATCGCCATGCAGCCCAAGTACCTGTTTGTGGACGAGCCCAACAGCGGCCTGGACCCGCAGACGAGCATTGTGATCGACAACCTGATCCGCGAGATCACCGGGGAGTTCAACACCACCACCCTGGTGATCACCCACGACATGAACTCATTGATGGGCATTGCCGATGAGGTGTTTTTCATCCACAACCGGCAGCTGTGGTGGCAGGGTACGCGGGAATCGCTGGTGAAGAGCGACAACGAGGAGCTGCAGGAATTCATTTTCGCGGGCAGCCTGATGCGGCAGGTGCGCAAGGCGCTGCGGGGGGAGTAGCGAGGTCGTTCACCGCCAGGCCCGCCTGCAAGGCGGACATGGCTATGCCGCCTCACGCCAAGTGCGTGCAGGGGCCATCGGTGCGGCCGTAGCGTACGTGCGCTGCGGCCGGCGCCGTGCGATCATGGTGCGGGTGGCACCCGTTGCGGCTGGATCCCCTACGCCTCCACCGGCTGGGCCATGTACTCCTCGATCGGCGGGCAGCTGCACACTAAGTTGCGGTCGCCGTAGGCATTGTCCACGCGGCTGGCGGCGGGCCAGTACTTGGCGTTGCGCAGGCCGGGCACGGGGAAGGCGGCCTGTTCGCGGCCATAGGGGTGTGCCCATTGGTCGGCGATCACCTCCTCGGCGGTGTGCGGGGCCATTTTCAGCGGGTTGTCCGCCTTGTCCAGCTTGCCTTGGGCGATGTCCTCGATCTCCTGGCGGATGCTGGTCATGGCCTCCACGAAGCGGTCCAGTTCGGCCTTGTTCTCGCTCTCGGTGGGCTCCACCATCAGGGTGCCCGCCACGGGGAAGCTCACGGTGGGCGCGTGGAACCCATAGTCCATCAGGCGCTTGGCGATGTCCTCCACCTCCACGCCTGCGGTGCGCTTGTATTCGCGGCAGTCCAGGATCATTTCATGGGCCACCATGCCCACGTCGCCCTTGTAGAGGATGGGGTACAGGCCTTCGAGCTTTGCCTTGAGGTAGTTGGCGTTGAGGATGGCGTAGCGGGTGGCCCCGGTGAGGCCCTGGTCGCCGAGCATGCGGATGTAGGCATAGCTGATCAGCAGGATCAGCGCGCTGCCGAAGGGGGCGGAGCTTACTGCGGGGATGGCCTGGCTGCCGCCGGTGGCCACCAGCGGATGGCCGGGCAGGAAGGGCTTCAGCTTGTCATTTACGCAGATGGGCCCTACGCCGGGGCCGCCGCCGCCGTGGGGGATGGCGAAGGTCTTGTGCAGGTTGAGGTGGCACACGTCGGCGCCCACCTCGCCGGGGGAGGTGAGGCCCACCTGGGCGTTCATGTTGGCGCCGTCCATGTACACTAAGCCGCCGTTGGCATGCACGGTGCGGATGATCTCCTTGATGGCGGCCTCGTACACGCCGTGGGTGCTGGGGTAGGTGATCATCAGGCAGGCCAGGGTGTCCTTGTACTGTTCGGCCTTGGCCTTCAGGTCGGCCACGTCCACTTGTCCGCGCTCATCGCTCTTCACCACCACCACCTGCATGCCCGCCATTACGGCGCTGGCAGGGTTGGTGCCGTGGGCGCTGGCGGGGATCAGGGCGATGGTGCGGCGCTCCTCCTTGCGGGCATGGTGGTAGGCGCGGATCACCATCAGGCCGGCGTATTCGCCCTGGGCGCCGCTGTTGGGCTGCAGGCTGGTGGCGCTAAGGCCGGTGGCCTTGGCCAGCATGGCCTCCAGCTCGGTGATCACGGCCTGGTAGCCCCCGGCCTGGTCCACCGGCGCGAAGGGGTGCATGCCGGCCCATTCGGGCCACATCAGGGGGATCAGCGTGGTGGCGGCGTTCAGCTTCATGGTGCAGGAGCCCAGGGGGATCATGCCGTGTACCAGGGAAAAATCCTTGTTCTCCAGGCGCTTCAGGTAGCGCATTAGCTCGGTTTCGGTGCGGTGGGCATGGAACACCGAGTGGGTAAGGAAGGCGGAGCTGCGCTTGAGCGTTCCGGGCAGGCCGTCGCCGCTGGCGGATGCGCCGTTGGCGCCTTGCTTGCCGCAGGCCTCGGCCAGGGCGGCCAGGAGGTCCTGCACGTCGGCGGCGCCGGTGGTTTCATCCAGGGCGATGCCGATGCGGGGGTCGCGGTAGTGGATGTTGATCTTGCGGGCCTCCATGGCCTTGCGCACTTTCTCGGCGGTAGTGCCTGCGGGCAGGCCCAGGGTGATGGTGTCGAAGTAGCCGTCGTTTTGCAGCGCATAGCCGAGCGCCTTGGCGCCTTGTGCCAGCTGGTGGGCATGGCGGTGGGTGCGCAGGGCGATCTCCGCCAGGCCCTCGGGCCCGTGGTACACGGCGTAGGCAGCGGCCATCACGGCCAGCAGGGCCTGGGCGGTGCAGATGTTGCTGGTGGCCTTTTCGCGGCGGATGTGCTGCTCGCGGGTCTGCAGGGCCATGCGCAGGCTC
Organism: Bacteroidota bacterium; assembly: GCA_018266475.1. Lineage (GTDB taxonomy): Bacteria > Bacteroidota > Bacteroidia > Flavobacteriales_F > PHOS-HE28 > PHOS-HE28. Next base: position 3,128 of record JAFEAI010000129.1, on the reverse strand, counting down.
TGGCGGCCGCGGCGGTCCTTGCTCACCCCGATGATGCGGCCGGGGATCAGGCGCTTGAACTCCTCGGTGGTGCTGAAGAATGCGGCATGCGGCCCGCCGTAGCCCATGGGCACGCCGAAGCGCTGGCTGTTGCCCACGCACACGTCCGCGCCCCATTCGCCGGGCGGGGTGAGCAGCGTAAGGGCGAGCAGGTCCGTGCATACGGCCACCTTCATGCCCGCTTCCTTGGCCTTGGCGGCCAGCGCGCGGTAGTCATGCACCGAGCCGTCCATGGCGGGGTATTGCAGGGCGATGCCGAAGCAGTGGTCGGGGACGGCCCCGTTCAGCGCATCCCCCAGCACCAGTTCAATGCCCACGGCGCCGGCGCGGGTGCGCAGCACGTCGATGTTCTGCGGGTACAGGTTGCGGTCCACGAAGAAGCTGTTGCGGTGCTCATGTTCCTTTTTCCGCTCGGCGTGGAACATCAGCATGGCCTCGGCGATGGCCGTGGCCTCATCCAGCAGGGAGGCATTTGCGATGGGCAGGCCGGTGAGGTCGCCCACCACGGTCTGGAAGGTGAGCAGGGCTTCCAGCCGCCCTTGGCTGATCTCCGCCTGGTAGGGGGTGTAGGCCGTGTACCAGCCGGGGTTCTCGAAGATGTTGCGGCGGATGGGGGAAGGGGTGATGGTGCCGCTGTAGCCCAGGCCGATGTAGTTGCGGAAGAGGCGGTTCCTGGCGCCCAGCGCGCGCATGTGCTCCAGTTGCGCGCTTTCGCTGTGCGGCTGGCCGATCTCCATCGGCTTGGACGCGCGTATGCTGTCCGGAAGGGTGCGCTCCACCAGGGCATCCAGCGAGGGCAGGCCGATGGCCTTGAGCATGGCTGCGGTTTCCTTGGCATCAGGGCCGATGTGGCGGGCTTCGTAGGCGTTCAGTGACATGGTGTAAGGGTGCTTGCCGTTGAAAGGCGGGCAAAGATACCGGGAGGGCCGCATGATGGATGTCAGGCCCGCCGTGCGCGGCGTTGGATGCATTCCCGGCCCCCATTTCCATGACCTCTTCACCTCCTCACCTCTTCACCTCTTCACATCTTCACATCTTCACCTCGCGCAGGATCTGGCCAACCCAAATCTCCGATCCATTTCCCACCCTGCGTCCCGGTGGCATAACTTATCAACCATTCATGTTTTTCACATAAATTCCGTTACTTTCGTTGCATCATGAACGCGCAACGTTCCATAGCACCTTGCTTGGCTTGCGCGGTGGGCCGCCCTTCGAGTGCCTCACGGTGCCGTTGGGCCGTTGAATTCTCAACTCGGCAAGGTAGCCCTGCCCAGTGCTGCTTGGTTGCAGGGCTGGGCGTGTTTTCCACAACTTCAACACCGCTTCAACATGGAGCAAGCACCACCTGACCAGCCATAGGTGCGCTCCACCGGAGCGCGGGGCGCTGATCATCCGATCATCTGATCATCTAATCTTCTGATCTTCTGATCTTCTGATCGCCCCCGGCCCCTCCCGGCCAGCCGCACGGGAAGACATGCATGAACGCTGATTGCGGCATGCGTTGTAACTTTCACGGACCGGAGCGATGCTTCCGGCCAATACGAACAAAAACACCGGCATGTGCCTGAATGGTGCGCGGTTACTACGGCAAGCGGTAGTGGCTCTAATTGGGTTGGGTACCCCGGCTATTGCTACGGCCCAGAACCTGGTGCCCAACCCGGGATTTGAGGAATCCGACTCCTGTGCTCAATCCGGCTTTGACATAGCCGGCCCTTTGGGTTGGCACAGTGCCAATGGCTCTCCCGATTACTTGCAAAGTTGTTTGCCCTACGGGAGCACATTCGGGTTGCCCTTGAATTTTTTCACCTTTCAGGAGCCATTCGAGGGAGCTTCTTGTGCAGGCATGTGGACCTACCATCAGAATGATGTGGATGAGTACCGTGAATGGATCCAGGCACCCTTGCTGGAACCGCTGGTTCCTGGGCAAACCTACTACTGCAGTTTCCGGGCGAATGCTGCTTTTGGTGGCAACTACGAGTATCCACAAGTTTGGCTGGCCAATGACAAGGTGGGCATGCTCTTCACCATGCAGGACCGCTCTTGGAGTTGGGGCGATCCCTATCCCGTACCGCTCAACCATGCGCACATACTCTATCCGCAGATCCTTGCAGACACAGTGGGCTGGACCCTGGTGAGCGGCAGCTTTGTGGCGGACAGCGCCTACCAGTATGTGATGCTCGGCCAGTTCTTCAGCAATGCCCTGACGGATACCTTGCATCTTGCTCCAGAAGGAGATCCCTGGTACTGGTTCCCTCGCGCATACACCTTAATCGATGCGGTGTGCGTGTCGCCCGATCCGAATGGTTGCGAAAGGGCACAGGGGGTCGGGGTCCACGGAGTGACAAGCCCCGTTCTGTTCCCAAACCCGACGCGGGACCGTTTGGTGGTGAACCACCGGGACGGGGCGGAGGTGCAGGTGATGGACGCGGTGGGCAGGGGGGTGTGGAGGGGCAAGATTGTCGGGGATTGCTGGGTGCTGGGCGTGGCGCATTGGGCACGGGGGGCGTATGTGCTGCACGTATGCTACCACGGCAGGATGGAGATGCACAAGTTCGTATTGGCGGAATAGGAGAGGCATCGTTCCGGTCCTTTCTGTCGAAACCCAAACACGAAAGGAAATGAGAACGAAGAACAAGTTGAAGCACCTGTTTCTGGGTGCATTGGTTTTGATGACAGGCCGCGTGGTCGGGCAAGCTTCGGTACCTGGCAATGCTGGCAGCTCAACCGATTATCTGGGCTGGAACAGTAGCCCAGGCAACAACTTCCCACTCCAGATCCGCCATGACGGTGCTTTCCCAATCGACTTTTGGACAAGCCAGAGCTTCCGTGCGCGGATCAACCCGAAGATGACCTACCCCTCGCTGAACTCCTTCACGAACATCCCAGCGGACGGCTTCACGCTGATCACGCCGGACAACGGCTTCCTGGGCCAAGCGCCGCGAGGCCCCTTCAGCCGCTTGCACCTGGCGGAAAGAGGCACCACGGGCAATGCGGAGCAGTGGGGCTACCGGCCTTGGCAACGCAATGGCATCACCTTCACCGGCAACACGGACCAAGGCTACATGGGCCAGAAGTACCGGGATGGGGAT
>JAFEAI010000128.1 GCA_018266475.1 Bacteroidota bacterium | reverse complement strand
TGTCCCTTTCCCTCTTCGAGAAAATGCCCATTCAGCAAGCCTTTGCGCGAGATGCCAACACAACCGGAGACCTCGACCTCCGCAATCAGTTGGTATTGTTCGATTATTAACCGGACGCTACTAATCCGAAGCCTATACTGCCTATACACGACGGGTTCAATGTGCATAGCTTTGGGCAGTTATCTATACACGATTGCTGAACATGAATGGTCCCGGCGCAGCTCCTTACCGAGTGCCGCATTTGCCTCATGGCCGAAATATGGAGACCGAGGCAGTGCTCCGGAAGTTGGCGGAGGCGCACCGGTGGCTCGCGGAATTGAAGGGCGTGATATCCTCCATTCCTAACGACGGCATTTTATTGGACACCTTGAGCCTGCAGGAGGCGCTGATCGGGTTCTTCTACGAAAGGAACAAGTGATGGATCTTGGGCATCGCGGAGCGTAAGGAACATGAGGGGCGCAAAGGGAAGCAGGGAAGGGCTGTGATCAAGGCCCCGCACAACCCCGGCTCCTTATCTTTACGATGCAAACAGGCACCCCCATGTCAGAGACCGAACTGAAGAAAAGGCTGATTGCCCGAATTCAACGTTCAAAGAACAGTGCGTTGCTGCGCGAAGCCTACCGCCTCATGGGCACGGATGCGGCAGATCTTGAGCCGTATAAGCTGTCCATTGAACAAGAAGCATCCATCCAACAGGGAAAGAAGGACGTCAAGGCGGGGCGGACGCTTACCGGCAAACAGGCCGACAAGCAGGTGGATGAATGGCTCGGCAAATAATCTGGAGCGTAAACGCCCACCGGGAGCGGATGGAGATCCTGCGGTACTGGGAGGGGCGAAACGGATCGCTATTGTACAGCACCAAGCTGGATGGCCTGTTCCGTAAGGCCTTGCAAGTGATCAGCGCCCATCCGTTGGTGGGCCGGCCTACCACGGAGGCGGATGTTCGGGTAAAAGGTGTGGGGGATTATCTGTTGTTCTATTCGTATTCTGACCAGGCGATCCACGTGCTATCCGTCTGGCATTCCAAGCGGTCTCCTGTGGAACGGCCCTATTGAACACCCTTGCTGGATCGGTTTGCCCCTGCCCGGCCCATGCGACCATGGACTTGGCGGGAGCCGGAAACACACGGCCACTACAGTCCTGGCAAGTGCGGCCACACGCCCAGGGCCAGCACGGCCAGCGTGCAAAGGGTTACCACCGCCCAGTTCAGCGGGGCCACGGCGAAGGTGACGGGCTGCTCGGCGGGTGCGAAGAGTTCGCGGGCCACCATGATGTAGTAGTAGATGCCCAGCAGGGCCATCAGCACGCCGAACAGCATCACCTTCAGCCAGCCGGCGCCGATGGCCAGCAGGAACACCTGGTACTTGGCGATGAAGCCGGCGGTGAGGGGAATGCCGGCGAGCGACAGCAGCAGCGCCAGTGCGCACAGGGCCAGCCAGGGCTGGGCGTGCCAAAGGCCCTTGAAGATGCCATTGTGCTCGGCGCCCTGGTTGGCGCGCTTGGCGATGGTGAAGAGGATGAAAAGGCCCGTGGTGGCCAAGGAGTAGGTGAACGTGTAGTACAGCAGCGTGCCGCCCACTGCCGCACCGTGGCCCTCGGCGAAGCCGGTGTCGGTAAGCAGGGCCAGCAGCAGGAAGCCGCTGTGCGAGATGCTGGAATAGGCCATCAGGCGCTTGAAGTTGGTTTGGCGCAGGGCGATCACGTTGCCCACCAGCAGGGTGGCCAGCACCAGCAGGGCAAGCACGGTGGCCAGCGCATGGGGCATGCCCGTGGCGTCAATGAAGCGGTAGAAGCCCGCGATGGCCGCCATCAGCACCACGGTGGCCATAAAGGTGGTCACCAAGGTGGGCGCACCCTGGTACACGTCCGGCTTCCAGAAGTGGAAGGGCACGATGCCCGCCTTGAACGCCAGCCCGAGCACCACGAAGAGCAGGCCGAAGTTGAGCATCATGTTCGGGGCGGCATGGGCGGCCATGTAGGCGGCGAGCTTGCCCGTGTCGAAGGAGCCCGTAAGGCTGTACAGCAGTGCTATGCCCATGAGCATGAAGGCGGTGGCGAAGGAACCCAGGAGGAAGTATTTCAGCGAGGCCTCGCTGCTGCGCAGGCTGCGCTTTTTGCCGCCGGCAAGCACGTACAGCGGAATGCTCAGCACCTCATAGCCCAGGAAGAGCATGAGCAGGTTGGTGTAGGAGGCCATCAGCAGGCCGCCCACCAGGGAAAAGAGCATCAGGGCGTACTGTTCGGCCACGTGCCATTCCTTGCGCGCGTAGTAATCCGGGCCGAAGAGGAACACCAGCACGGTGATCGCGGCCATGCCGATGCCGAAGCCGGTGGCCAAGCGGTCGAAGCGCAGCATGCCCTCCAGCAGGGGATGGTGGATGTGCCAGCCGGAGGCCAGCAGGGCGATGGCCGCCAGCAGGCCGATGATGGCCACCGGGGCAAGGATGACCTTGCGGCCGAAGATGCCGAGGTAGAGCACTGCCACGCCCAGCACGGAGATCAGGACCAATGCGCTCATCTCAATGCAGCGAGGTGAAGGTGTTCAACAATTGCTGCACCGGGGCGTCCACCAGTTGCAGCACCAGGTTCGGGAACAGGCCCACCAGGAAGATGATGGCGATCAGGGGCACCAGCATGAAGTGTTCCTCGCCGTCGGCATCGGCCACGGCCACGTCGCGGTCGGGCCCCAGCAGCACGCGCTGGTACACGTACAGCATGTAGATGGCGCCCAGCACGATGAGCACCACGCCGGCCAGGGCGATCCAGGGGTTCAGTTGCCAAAGGCCGTTGAACATCAGCCATTCCCCGGGGAAGCTTTGGGTGAGCGGCATGGAGATGGCGTTGCCCACGATGAGCATGAACAGCAGGGCGAAGCGGGGCATGCGGGTCTTCAGTCCGCCCATGCGCGCAAGGTCATTGCCGCCCACGCGCTGCTCCATCATGCCGGCGATGTAGAACAGGCAGACCATGAGCACCCCGTGGGCGAAGGTTTGGTAGAGGCCGCCGCTGATGCCGTAAGCGTTCCAGGTGAAGAGGGCGGCGCACATCAGGCCCAGGTGGCTCATGGAGCTGTAGGCCACCAGGCGCTTGAAATCGTCCTGCCGGAAGGCGATCACGGCGGCATAGACGGCGCCGAAGAGGCTGAGGCCGATCACCAGGTGCTGCCAGTAGGCGGTGCCGATGGGCACAATGGTGAAAAGGAACACCACGATGCCGTAGATGCCCATTTTGCCCATGATGGCGCTGAGCACCATGGTGCCCTGGGTGGGCGCCATGGTGTAGGTCTCCGGCTGCCAGCTGTGGAAGGGGAAGATGGGCATCTTGATGGCGAAGGCCAGGAACAGGGTCCAGAAGAGCCATTGCTGGGTGGCTGCGGGCAGTTGCAGGGCGGCCAGCGCGGAGAAGTCGGCGCTGTGGGGCGCGGGGGTCTGCAGCGTGGCGTAGGCGATGGAGAAGAGCAGGGCCAGGCCGCCCAGCAGCGTATACAGGAAGAAGCGGATGGTGATGGCCCGCTTGTGTTCGCCGCCCCAGCGCAGCAGCAGGAAGAAGATGGGGATCAGCGAAAGCTCGAAGAAGATGTAGAACAGGAAGGCGTTCTGCGCCATGAAGACCCCGAACAGCGCGGCCTGCGAATAGAGCAGCAGGGCGTTCACCAGCGCGGCATCGCCCACGGGCTGCTTGTAGCCGGTGCCGATGATGAAGGGGAAGAGCACGCCGGTGAGCACCAGCATCAGCAGGCCGATGCCGCCGTAGCCGATGGTGAAGCGCATGCCCCAGGCGGGCACCCAGTCCAGCGAGTATGCGGTAACGGCCGTGCCGGCCCAGGTGTACCAGAGCCAAAGCACCACGGCCAGGGTAAGCAGGGTGGAAACGAGCGCCAGCCCCCGCGCGGTGGCGGCGGCGGGGCGCATGGCCAACAGCAGCGAGGCGGCGATCAGGGGGATCAGGACCAGTGCCAGCAATGCCATCTCACGCGCTCAAAAGGGTGATCAAAAGGAGCAGCACCATGCCCAGCATCATGCCGAAGAGGTAGAAGCTCGTGTTTCCGTTCTGCAGCTTGCGCAGCCATTCGCCGAAGCCTTGTGCGGCTTCGCCGGTGCCCACCGTTACGGGCACCGCCACCTTGGCCTCGCCAAGGGTGAACAGGTGGCGGCTGAGCCAGCTGAACGGCCGCTCGAACAGGTAGGCGTAAAGCTCGTCCAGCATCCAGCGCTTGGCGATCAGGCGCTTCAGGAAGGGCATGTCCGCGGGCTCGCCGTCCAGGGTGGTCTTCTTTCCGTAAAGGGTCCACGCGTACCAGATGGTGAGGACCACCAGGATGGTGCTCAGCGCCATCAGGCCGTACTCGGTGGCTGCGGAAAGGGCGAGGTCCTCGTTGGCCACGCCGTCCGCCGCGGTGATCAGGTGGTGCTTCAGCCACTCGTTGCCGCCGAAGATGTGCGGGATGTTCAGCACGCCGCCCACCGCGCTCAGCACCGCCAGCACCACCAGGGGCACGGTCATCACCCTGGGGCTTTCATGCGGGTGTGCCTTGCCGCGATAGGTGCCGAAGAAGGTGAGGAAGAGGAGGCGGAACATGTACAAGGCGGTGAGCATGGCCGCGAACACCAGCAGGGCATAGGCCAGCGGACTTTCCTGGAAGGCATGCGCCATGATGCTGTCCTTGCTGAAGAATCCGCTCAGCGGCGGAATGCCCGCGATGGCCAGGGTGGCCACCAGGAAGGTCACATAGGTGGTGCGCGTGGTGTTCTTCAGGCCGCCCATCTTGCGGATGTCCTGCTCGCCGCCCAGGGCATGGATCACGCTGCCCGCGCCCAGGAACAGCAGGGCCTTGAAGAAGGCGTGGGTGGTGACGTGGAACATGCCCGCACTGTAGGCGCCCACGCCCATGGCTGCGAACATGTAGCCCAGCTGGCTCACCGTGGAGTAGGCGAGCACTTTCTTGATGTCGTTCTGGAAGAGGCCCACCGTGGCGCCGAACAGTGCCGTGGCCACGCCGACCCACAGCACGATCTGTTGCGTATAGGGGGCCAGTTCGTACAGCACCGAGCTGCGCACCACCAGGAACACGCCGGCGGTCACCATGGTGGCGGCATGGATCAGGGCGCTCACCGGGGTGGGGCCGGCCATGGCATCGGGCAGCCAGGTGAGCAGGGGGATCTGTGCGCTCTTGCCCGTGGCGCCCAGGAAGAGGAGCAGGGTGGCGGTGATCACCACGGGATTGTTGGGGGCCATCAGCCCGGCCTTGTCCATCACGGGCGCATAGTTCAGGGTGCCGAACTGCAGGAACAGCAGGGCCATGGCCAGCACCATGCCCACATCGCCGATGCGGTTCATCACGAAGGCCTTCCGCCCGGCGTAGTTGAACTCGGGCGTTTTGTACCAGAAACCGATCAGCAGGTAGCTGCACAGGCCCACGCCCTCCCAGCCGATGAAGGTGACCAGGAAGTTGGAGCCCATCACCAGCAGCAGCATGGCGAAGGTGAAGAGGTTGAGCTGCGCGAAGAAGGTGGCCACGCGCGGGTCATCGTGCATGTAGCCGATGGAATAGCCGTGGATCAGCGCGGCCACGCCGGTGATGAAGAGCATCATCCACAGGCTCAGCGCATCGATCTGGAAGGTGAAGGGGATCTGCATCTCCCCCACGGTGATCCAATTGAAAAGATGGACGATGTGGCGCTCGCCGTGGTGCCCCAGGAAAAGCACGAGGGTCAGCACGAAGGAGAGGGCCACCAGCACGGTGGCCAAACCGCCGGCGGTGTTGGCGGTGAACTTGCGCCTTCCGAAGCCGATGATGAGCGTGCCCAGCAGCGGCATCGCCGGCACCAGCATGGCAAGCAGGTCGGTCCTTACCATTTCAGGCGGTTCAGTTGGTTGATGTCCACGCCATCGGTGTTGCGCTTCAGCTGCACCAGGATGGCCAGGCCCACGGTAACCTCGGCGGCGGCCACCAGCATGATGAAGAAGACGAAGACCTGCCCGCCGGTATCGCCCAGGAACGCGCTGAGGGCCACCAGCAGCAGGTTCACGCTGTTGAGCATCAGCTCCAGGCACATGATCACGATGAGGATGTTCCGCCGCAGCAGCGCGCCGGCCATGCCGATGGCGAACAGCAGGAAGCAGAGGAAGAAGTAGTGCCCCAGGGGCACCACGCGGATGGCGGTGATCACGTTCTCCATCAGGCGTTCTGTCCGGGTTCGCTGCTGGGGGGCAGGTTCACATGCTCGGTACCGTCCTTCTTGGCCAGCACCATGGCCCCGGCCATGGCCGCCAGAAAGAGCACGCTGCTCACCTCGAAGGGCACTAGGTAATCGCGGAAGAGCACCGTGCCGATGGTATGCACCAGGCCGATGCCGGCATCGAAATGCGCGGGCGCAACCGACAGGCCCTGGTGCGTGGCGGCCAGCAGCACCAGGAAGAAGAGGCCGCCCGTGGCCACTGCGGCGATCCGCACCAACAGGGGCTTGCGCTGCTCCACCAGCTGGTTCATGTTCAGCAGCATGATCACGAACAGCATCAGGATCAGGATGGCCCCGGTATATACGATCACATGCACCATGGCCAGGAACTGCGCGTTCAGCAGGATGTAGTGGCCGGCGATGCTCAGGAAGCACACGATCAGTGCGATCACGCTGGTGATGGGGCTTCTTGCGGCCACCACCGTTACGGCGGAAAGAATGGAAACGGCCGCCAGGAGGTAGAAGAGATAGAGCATGGTCGCCCGGAAGGGAACGGCGGCGAAAGTAGATCCCCCGGTTGAATTGCAAACAGGCAGGGATCACCTGAAATCCATTGGGGGCAATTCACTTTCCGGCATGCGGATGGCGCCATCCCATGCAGGGCCGCAGGCTGCATGCGCCACCGCGCCGGACGGGGCATGCGGCACCTTCCTGTATTTTGGAACGATTCCAGATAAGCGGATCGGGGGGCCATGCCGGTGCTCCCTTTTGCGCGGCTGCTACTTTTGCCGGGTACCAAACCGGGCGGCGCACCGCCCCACGCAACGCATGGCACGTCAAGGTCTCTTCGGCTCCGCCCTCGCTAAGAAGTACTGGATGGCCCTCACCGGGCTTTTCCTCATCACCTTCCTGGTGGTGCATGCCGCCATCAACGCGATGATCTTCTTCAACGACGGGGGGGTCACCTTCAACAAGTGGGCGCATTTCATGGGCACCAACCTCATCATCCGCACCATGGAGATCGTGCTGTTCGCCGGCCTTGTCCTGCATGTGGTGGACGGCATTGTGCTTACCGCGCAGAACCGTGCGGCCCGCCCCGTGAACTACGCCTTCGCCAAGCACAACGCCAACAGCCGCTGGTACTCGCGCAGCATGGCCATCCTCGGCATTTTGATCCTGTTGTTCCTGGTCGTCCACCTCGCCAACTTCTGGGTGAAGACGCGCCACATCGCGGGAAGCATGGAGCCCTACGGCGTGGATGCCGCAGGACGCGAAAACCTCTTCGCGCTCATGGGCGACGTGTTCTCCTATCCCTTGGTGGTGGTGGTGTACGTGCTCGGCTGCTTTTCGCTCTTCTGGCACCTGCTGCACGGGTTCAAGAGCGCCTTCCAAAGCCTGGGCCTCAACCACCGGCAATACAACGGCATCATCTCGTTTGTCGGCGCGGCCTTCTCCATCGTTGTCCCCCTGCTTTTCGCATCCATGCCGGTAAGCATGTACCTGGGCTGGGTGAAGTGATGGGGCTGGTTCAAGGTTGTTAGTTGTCGGTTGTCAGTTGTCGGTTGTCAGTTGTCAGTTGTCGGTTGTCAGTTGTCAGTCGTTGATCCTCCTCCCTCCAGCCAATCCGCATTTTCCATGAGCACGCTCGATTCCAAAGTCCCCGATGGCCCGTTAGACAAGCAGTGGGCGCACCACAAGGAACACCTCCGCCTGGTGAACCCGGCCAACAAACGCCGCATCGACATCATTGTGGTGGGCACGGGCTTGGCCGGCGCTTCCGCCGCAGCTTCCCTGGCGGAGATGGGCTACAACGTGAAATCCTTCTGCTACCAGGACAGCGCCCGCCGCGCACACAGCATCGCCGCGCAAGGCGGCATCAACGCGGCGAAGAACTACCCGAACGACGGGGATTCCATCTACCGGCTGTTCTACGACACCCTCAAGGGAGGGGACTACCGCAGCCGCGAAAGCAACACGTGGCGCCTGGCGGAAGTGAGCGCCAACATCATCGACCAATGCGTGTCGCAAGGGGTGCCCTTCGCCCGCGACTACGGCGGATTGTTGGACAACCGCAGCTTCGGAGGCGCCTTGGTGAGCCGCACCTTCTACGCCCGCGGCCAAACGGGCCAGCAGCTGCTGCTCGGTGCGTACAGCGCACTGATGCGCCAAGTGGGCAAGGGCAAGGTGAAGATGTACGACCGCCACGAAATGCTGGACCTGGTGCTGGTGGACGGCAAGGCGCGCGGCATCATCGCCCGCAACCTCGTCACCGGCGCCATCGAACGCCATGGCGCGCATGCCGTGCTGCTCTGCACCGGCGGATACGGCAACGTGTTCTTCCTGAGCACCAATGCCATGGGCAGCAACGTTACCGCAGCGTGGAAGGCGCACAAGCGCGGGGCCTACATGGCCAACCCCTGCTACACGCAGATCCACCCCACCTGCATCCCCGTCAGCGGTGACCACCAGAGCAAGCTCACCCTGATGAGCGAGAGCCTGCGCAACGACGGCCGCATCTGGGTGCCGAAGAAACTGGAGGACGCCAAGGCGATCCAACAAGGAAAGAAGAAAGGCAGTGACATTGCCGAGGAGGACCGCGACTACTACCTGGAGCGCCGCTACCCCAGCTTCGGCAACCTGGTGCCGCGCGACGTGGCCAGTCGCGCCGCCAAGGAGCGCTGCGATGCCGGCTTCGGCGTGAACCGGACCGGCGAGGCCGTGTTCCTGGATTTCAACGCCGCCTTCGAACGCTATGGAAAGATGGAGGCCAGCGTACACCACATTGAAAACCCCAGCAGGGAAAAGATCCTCGAACTGGGCAAGAAGGTGGTGAGCGACAAGTACGGCAACCTGTTCGACATGTACGAGAACATCGTGGGCGAGAACCCCTACGAGCACCCCATGAAGATCTATCCCGCCGTACACTACACCATGGGCGGGCTGTGGGTGGACTACAACCTCCAGAGCACCATCCCCGGCATGTACGTGCTGGGCGAGGCCAACTTCAGCGACCACGGCGCCAACCGCTTAGGCGCATCCGCGCTGATGCAGGGCCTGGCCGATGGCTACTTCGTGATCCCCTACACCATCGCCGACCAGTTGGCTGCGGAGATCCGCACCGGGCCCATCAAGACCGACACGCCCGAGTTCGATGAAGCAGAGAAGCACGTGCGCGGCCGCATCGAGCAGCTATTGAACACCAAGGGCACCCAGCCGGTGGACCACTTCCACAAGCGCTTAGGCAAGGTGATGTGGGAGAAGTGCGGCATGGCGCGCAACGCCAAGGGACTGCAAGAGGCCATTGGGGAGATCCGCGCCATCCGCGAAGACTTCTGGAAGAATGTGCGCGTGCCGGGCAAGGCCGACGAGTTCAACCAAGAGCTGGAGAAGGCCGGCCGCGTGGCAGATTTCCTGGAGCTGGGCGAACTGATGTGCAAGGATGCCCTGCACCGCAATGAGAGCTGCGGCGGCCACTTCCGCGAGGAGTACCAGACTGAGGAGGGTGAAGCCCTGCGCGACGACAACAACTTCGCCTACGTGGGCGCCTGGGAATGGAAGAACGATCCGGGTGCGGCCGAACTGCACAAGGAGGCGCTGAAGTTCACGGTGCTGCAATTGTCGCAGAGGAGCTACAAGTGAGGAAGTGATGATTGGAGGTTGGTGAGCGGTGA
>JAFEAI010000127.1 GCA_018266475.1 Bacteroidota bacterium | reverse complement strand
GGCACCAGCCTTGCGCCCCTGTTGGCGCTCTGCCCCGGCCGGGCGCCAATGCACCAGCTTTGCTAACCGTAGCCGTTCAATTTCAAAGGCCCGTCCGGATGCGCGCTGCTCATCCAATAATGCTCCGGCTCAGTGACGATCCCGCTGACCACCGGGTTCCGGTGTATGTAGTTGATCTTCTGCTCGATCACCGGGGCGCTCCATAGTTCTATTGGATGACTGGTCTTTTGCCAGAACATGTACTTCTCGTTCTGCGGCTGGTACTTGGCATGGAACTGGAACATGTGCAGCAACCACTCGCGGCGGCTTTCGTTCGGCATATCTTCCACCAGCTTCAGCAGGCACTTCGCCGAATAGCTCTTCAGGTCGCGCAAGAGATCCGACATCAGGCCACCTTCGCGGTGCGCCACGAAGTGGACGTGGCTGGGCATGATCACGTAGGCGAACAATTTAAGGCCCTTGTTCTTCTGGTTCCATTCGAACTGTTTGATCATCTCCCCGGCCAGTTCCTTGCGGGTGAACACATCGATCCAGCCCACCACAGTGATGGTGATGAAGTACAGGGCACCTTCCACATTGGCCTTGCGCCATTCGGACATGAAGGCAAGATAGGGAACAATGGTTTGGTCGCCTGGTGGCGACCGAATAGATTCCACGCGGCTGGGGCCGCGCGTTAGCGTTCGCAAATACGATGCATTGGCACTCGGCACCAGCCTTGCCCCCCCCGTTGGCGCTCGGCCCCAGCCGAGCGCACTCTATTTGCAAGGCACCAGCCTTGCACCCCGATGCGTCCCGGACATGCACCCCTCAATATCCCCCCCCCCCGCCCTGCCCGCGCTCGATGGGGTGCCAGGTGGTCTTCACCTCCTGCGTTTCCAGGATCAGGTAAGGGCTTTGGCCTTCCGCCGTGGACCAGTCCTTCACCTTCGGCACCACTACGCGCTTCATGTTCTCGGCGGCTTCCTTGCCGAGCATGGCGCTTTCCTCAAGGGAAGGCGCGCTGCATATAACGGCATTCACGTCCATGTGCGTCGCCAAGGGTTTCAGCAGTTCGCTGCGGAAGCCGGTGAGCAAATTCACCACACCGCCGGGCAGGTCGCTCGTGGCCAATACTTCGGTAAATGAAACCGCTGGCAACGGCATGGTTTCGCTCGCCACCACCACGCATGTGTTGCCTCCGGCGATGATGGGCGCCACGGTGCTCACCAGGCCGAGCAGGCCGCTGTCCTTCGGTGCCATCACGCCCACCACGCCGGTGGGTTCCAGCACGCTGAAGTTGAAGTGGGATGTGTTCACCGGGTTCACGCTGCTGAAGATGGCCTGGTATTTATCGCACCAGCCGGCGTAGTACACCCAGCGGTCAATGGCCATGGCCACTTCAGCCTCTGCCTGCTTTCTTGAAAGTTGCTGCCCCGTGCCCGCCGAAGGGTGCAGCATCAGCTCATGCACGAACTGCGCACTGCGCCCTTCCAGCATCTCGCCGATGCGGTACAAAATCTGCCCGCGGTTGAAGGCACTGCGGCTTCCCCAATCCCCGAAGGCCTTGCGCGCGGCCAGCACGCTTTCGCGCACATCCTTGCGGCTGCTGCGGCACACGTTGGCAAGCGGTTTTCCATCGGCGCCCTTCGGCTGGTAGTAGCGCCCGCTTTCGGTGCGTGGGAACTTGCCTCCGATGTAGATCTTGTATGTCTTCATCACGGGCAGGCGCACCGCCTCTTCCTTCAGTTCGGCGCCATTGATCAGATGCCTGTTGCCGTTTTGCTCCTGCACGCGCGGTGCGGGCTTGCTGATGGTCTTGCTCATGTTGCCGTCGGGTAGCCAAAGTTAAGCCGCCCGGCAGAACAGGCACCGGCACCCCTACTCCTTCACGATCCGCGCCACGGCATTGCGGCCAAGGCCCTCCAGGCGCACCAGGTAGTGCCCTGCGCGGAGGCCCTGAAGATCCAGCGAGGCCTCCCGCACCATGGGGCCCGGCAAGGACATCACCTCGCGCCCCAGGAGGTCCATCACGCGGATGCGTGCCACCGGGAAGGGAGCTGCAAAGCGCACCGCATCCGTGGCCGGCACCGGATGGACGGCCACCTCGCCGCTGCCCGGGCGCGGCCCCACGGCGGTAGTGGGGTCCACGATGATGAACTGCCACATCATGTGGTTGATGTGCGCCAGGTTATGGCAGTGGTACATCAGCGGCCATCCGTCGGTGGTGTAGGCGGCGAAGCGCATGATCACCCGCACGGTATCGCCCACACCCACCTGCACCACGGATTTCGGCCCGCTTTCCCACCCCTCTGGCGGCACGCCGTTGCGGTCGAGGACGTAGAACGATCCCCCGTGCATGGTCATGGGGTGGGCCATGTTGGAATGATTGATATAGGTCCATATCTCCGTATCACCCAGGCGAACGGTATCATTGATCTGGCTCATGTTCCAGCCCTGGCCATTGATCATGAACGAACCCATGCCGCCCACCATGCCGGTGCCGGTGATCTCCTTTACGCGGGTGCGTGCGGCGGAAGCTTCCGGCCAAGGCTGCACATCGGCCAGCGTGGCGGGAATGGCGGTCACCGGGTCCGCCGTTGGCGCGCCTATGCGGAGGCGCAGGACGGGGAAATCAACGCCATTGAGGCTGCTGCTCTCCCAAAGCGGATTGTTTGCGCCCGGCACGGTGATGGGCAATTCACTGCCAAAGCTCATCAGCAGCAGGCTGTCGCCCTGCATGCCGGAAAGGTCCAGCAACAACTCGGCACGCTCGCCGCTGGAAAGCCGCAGGCGGTCCCTGGTGTCGGGGGCCCCCAGCAATCCTCCTTCCCCGGCGATCACGTGGAACGGCGTGTTGCCCTGGAAGCCGAACACATAGTAGCGGGCGGTGCTGGCGTTGAGCAGGCGCAGGCGCACCACCTGTGCGGGCACGTTCAGGTACGGGCGCGGCGTGCCGTTCACCAGGATGGAATCGCCGTACGGGCCGAACACGAACTGCCCGTTTGCATTGAAGCGCTTGTCCTGCACCGCAAGCGGAAAATCGTCCACACCGTACGTACGCGGCAGCGGAAGCTGGGCCTCTTCGTTGTCGCGCACGATGATGAGCCCTGCGGCGCCTTTCGCCACCTGCTGCCCGATGAGGTCCATGGTATGCGGGTGGTACACGTACACGCTGGCCTTGTCGATCACCTTGTACTTCACGTCCCAGGTTTCGCCGGGCTGTATCTCGCGCGGCGGGCTGCCGTCGTACACCGGCGGCACTTCCATGCCGTTCCAGTGCATGGTGGTGATCTGGGGCAGCTGGTTGCGTACGCGGAAGCGCGCCGTATCGCCCTTGTGCAGCACCAACGTGGGCCCCAGGTACGGCGCATTGATCCCATAGGTGCTGGTAACCTTGCCGGGGTAGAACTCATGCGTGGCCGGGGCCACCGTCAGGTCGAAGGTGTCCGCTTCAAGCAGGGGCGGTATGGCCAAGGGGTTTTGGGCGGAAAGCGACAAGGCGAACAGCGGCGCACAGAGCGCAGCGGAGTGGCGGACCTTCATCTGGTGGTTCGTTTTGCGGCCGGAAAGTAGATGGATGTTCCGGCCATGTATATGATTTACATCATGTTTGTGGGCAACGGCACGGAACAAGGGCAGGCCGCTTCCAACCGGACCTGCCGCATCGCGGCCAACCATCAGCAGTGCGGCCGTGGGGGGGTGCCGTGCGGGCCGGAACAGGTGCAATTGCTCCTACTCCACCATCCACTCCTGCCACAGCAGGTCCTTCTCGTAGGGGTAGCGCGCCAGGTGGATCTCCTTCACCCGGTCGTACATCAGCTTGCGCAGCCCGTCGATGTTGTCCTTGCGGACGGCGGAAATGAAGATGGCCTCCTCGTCGCCGGCGATGCGGGCCATCCAGGTGTGCTGCAGTTCCTCCAGGTTGAACTGGTCCTCGCGCTTGGGGGCCAGGTCGTGGGGATCGTGCGGTGCGGGGCGATAGGCATCGATCTTGTTGAAGACCACGATGGTGGGCTTGCCTCCGGCGCCGATCTCCTCCAGGGTTTGGCGCACAGTGTGGTACTGGCTTTCAAACTGCGGGTGGCTGATGTCCACCACGTGCAGCAGCAGGTCCGCCTCGCGGGTCTCGTCCAGGGTGCTCTTGAAGCTTTCGATCAGCTGGTGGGGCAGCTTGCGGATGAAGCCCACCGTATCACTGAGCAAAAAGGGCAGGTTGCCCAGCACCACCTTGCGCACGGTGGTGTCCAGCGTGGCGAAGAGCTTGTTCTCGGCGAAGACATCGCTCTTGCTCAGCAGGTTCATCAGCGTGCTCTTGCCCACGTTGGTATAGCCCACCAAGGCCACGCGCACCAGCTTGCCGCGTCCGCCGCGCTGGGTGGCCTTCTGCCTGTCGATGTCCTTGAGCTTGGCCTTGAGCAGGCTGATGCGGTCGCGCACAAGGCGCCGGTCGGTCTCTATCTCCTTTTCCCCTGCGCCGCCGCGGGTGCCCGTGCCGCCGCGTTGCCGCTCCAAGTGCGTCCACAGCTTGGTGAGGCGCGGCAGCATGTATTCGTACTGGGCCAGCTCCACCTGCGTTTTGGCATGGGCGGTCTGTGCCCGGCCCGCGAAGATGTCCAGGATCAGGCGGGGGCGGTCCAGCACGGGCCGGTCCAGTTCCTTTTCCAAATTGCGTTGCTGGGCCGGTGTAAGCTCATCATCGAAGATCACGCAGGCGCCCGGGGCATGTTCCTGCATCCACGCCTTCACTTCGGCCAGTTTGCCCGTGCCCACGTGGAATTTGCCGTCCGGCTTGGGCATTTTCTGGGTGAACCGTTTCACTGCGGTGATGCCGGCGGTGCTGGCCAGGAATTCCAGTTCATCCAAGTATTCCTGCACCTGTTCCGGCGTTTGGCGGTCCGTGGCCAGGCCGATGAGCACGGCGGATTCGGCGGTGACGCAGTTGTCCTTGGGTTCGATCATGGCGCGGCGTGCAGCGTCCTCACGTGGTCCACCACTTCATTGATCTGTTCCGCGGTCAGCAGGTGGCCAAACCCCGCCATGCCGCCCCTTCCGCGGGTGACCACCGCGATCATTTCCTCCTTCGACAGCGTGCTTTTCGTGAGGTCCTTGGCACCGCTGAGGCCCAGCGTCCCGTTATTTCCGTGGCACATGGCACACTCCTTCCGGAAAATGGCCTCTCCCGGCGCCAGCCGGCCATCGGACTTCACGGCATCACTTCCCGCAGCCGCACAGCCGGCCAGCAATGCCAGGCCCCATCCAGCCCTTATGACCAACCGGTTCATAGCCATCCGCGCCCCTCGCCCACGGCCATGAACGGCCAGGGGATCATTGCCAGCATCAGCACAAGGGCGATGAGGTAGAAGATGGCCACGCGCTGGTGCTTGCCGTTCTCCGTGCGCGCCTTTTTGCTGGCCAAGCGGCCTATGGTCACCAGCGCAATGGCGACCACCATCATGCCGGCATGCTCGAATTTCCAGAAGCGCATCTGGTCCTGGCCCATGCGCTGGAAGCTGTCCCACCGCATGAAATAAAGGATGAAGCCCAGGATGAGCTGCACATGGCACAGCACCATGGCCCAAATGGCGAAGGCGCGCTGCCAGGTCATCACCGGCCGCTTGCCCAGCCAACCGGCCAGCGATGAGAAGGCGGCCACGGCCACCGTGACCAGGATGCCCCAGCGCAGCAGGCTGTGGAAGAAGAGCAGGATGGAGGAAAGGTCAATTGCGGAAGCGGCATCTACCTTCATGTGGCGGCGGGGAATGAGGGCCAAAAGTAGCCCCAGGGCGGGGTTGTGCCTTCAGCGGGGATTGTTCCGCATCGGGGCTACCTTCGCCGCCATGGCCGGGCCCACCCCCCTCCTGGATGCAGCCATCAAGGCTGCCTTTGCCGCCGGCCGTGAGATCATGGCCGTTTATTCACGTCCCGTGGCGGTGGAGCTCAAGGAGGACCGCACCCCCTTGACCGAGGCGGACAAGCGCGCCCACGCGGCCATTGCGGAAGTGTTGGGCGGCAGCGGCCTGCCCCTGCTCAGCGAAGAGGGAGCCAAGGCTCCCGCTGCCGAACGTCAGCGTTGGGACCAGTACTGGCTTGTGGACCCGCTGGACGGCACCAAGGAGTTCATCAGGCGCAACGGCGAGTTCACGGTGAACATCGCCCTGATGCAGCGCGACGCGGAGCCGGCCGGTCCGCTGGGATCGCACCGCCCCGTGGCGGGGGTGATCCTGGTGCCCGCCAAGGATGTGCTCTATTTCGCCTGGGAGGGAGGCGGCGCCTATCGGCTGGAAGAAGCCACAACCTTGCAGGGCCGTCCGGCGTATGAACTCGCCGCAAGCGCAAAGCGCCTGCCCATGCCCCACCACCGCAACGCCTTCACCATCGTGGCCAGCCGTTCCCATGCCTCACCGGACACCGACGCCTTTATTGCGCGGATGGAACGGATCCACGGGCAGGTGGACACCATCAACATGGGCAGCGCCCTGAAGATCTGCATAGTGGCCGAAGGCGCTGCGGACGCCTATCCGCGCTATGCCCCCACCATGGAATGGGACACCGCCGCCGGGCAGGCCATTGCGGAAGCCGCAGGCAGTGCCCTGCTGGATACAAGCACCGGTGCGCCCATGCGCTACAACAAGCACAACCTGGTGAACCAATGGTTCATCGTTCAATAACAACACCCCGGAAAGACCGAAACATGGCACAAAAGAAGACCGGCACAACGCCCACAAGCAAGCGGAAGACCCCCACCGTCGCCGCCGCCCGCAAGGTTGCAGCAAAGGCTGCACCCAAGCGGCCCGCCCAGCCCAAGGGCAGGCGCAAGGTGGCCTTGATCACCGGCATCACCGGGCAGGACGGCGCCTACCTCAGCGAACTGCTGCTGAACAAGGGCTACGAGGTGCACGGTGTAAAGCGCCGCAGCTCGCTGTTCAATACCGACCGCATCGACCACCTGTACCACGACAGCCACGAGCGGGGGCTGCCCTTCCACCTCCACTACGGCGACCTCACCGACAGCGTGAACTGCCTCCGCCTGGTAAAGGAGATCCAACCGGACGAGATCTACAACCTCGCCGCCATGAGCCACGTGGCCGTCAGCTTCGAGCTGCCGGAATACACGGCCAATGCGGACGGCATCGGCACGCTGCGCTTCCTGGAGGCCATCCGCATCCTGGGCATGGAGAAAAAAACGCGCTTCTACCAGGCCAGCACCAGCGAGCTGTACGGCGGGGTGATCCACAGCGCCCAGAACGAGGAAACGCCCTTCTACCCGCGAAGCCCTTACGGCGTGGCCAAGCTGTACGGGTTCTGGATCACCAAGAACTACCGCGAGAGCTACGGCATCTTCGCCTGCAACGGCATCCTGTTCAACCATGAAAGCCCGCTGCGCGGCGAAACCTTCGTCACCCGCAAGATCACGCGCGCCGCAGCCAAGATCAAGCTGGGCCTGCAAAAAACCCTTTACCTCGGCAACCTGGACAGCAAGCGCGACTGGGGCCATGCCAAGGACTATGTGGAAGGCATGTGGCTGATGCTGCAGGCCAAGAAACCGGATGATTTCGTGCTGGCCACCGGAAAGACGTACACCGTGCGCCACTTTGTCGATCTCGCCTTTGCCGAGGCGGGCATCAAGCTGGAATGGAAAGGCAAGGGCGCCAACGAAAAGGCCATTGACAAAAAGACCGGCAAGGTGGTGGTGGCCATAGATCCACGCTACTACCGTCCGGCGGAAGTGGACCACCTGGAGGGCGACCCCGCCAAGGCCCGCCGCGTGCTGGGTTGGAAGCACAAGTATGACCTGCCCGCACTGGTGCAGGAAATGGTGCGCGAGGACATCAAGCTCTTCGAGCGCGACGTGTACCTGAAGAAGGGAGGCCACAAGATCCTCAACGAGGAGGAGTAACCACTGGCCATCCGGCGCCGCGAGACCAACACATCTGTACCGCCGACCCACCGGGTCGGCCGCATAAAGCCAATGAAAAAGCACGACAAGATCTACATCGCCGGCCACCGCGGCATGGTGGGCAGTGCCATCAAGCGCCGCCTGGAGAAGGAGGGCTACACCAACATCATCGGGCGCACCAGCAAGGAGCTGGACCTGAAGGACCAGGCCGCAGTGCGCGAATTCTTCCGCACTGAAAAGCCGCACCACGTGGTGCTGGCAGCGGCCAAGGTGGGCGGCATACAGGCCAACAACACCTACCGCGCGCAGTTCATCTACGAGAACCTGATGATCCAGAACAACGTGATCCACCAGGCATACGAAAACGGTGTGGAGCGGCTGCTCTTCCTGGGCTCCTCATGCATCTATCCCAAGCTGGCGCCGCAGCCGCTCAAGGAGGAAAGCCTGCTCACAGGGCTGCTGGAGGAAACCAACGAGCCCTACGCCATCGCCAAGATCGCCGGCATCAAGATGGTGGAGAGCTACCGCCGCCAATACGGCTGCGACTACATCAGCGCCATGCCCACCAACCTGTACGGGCCCAACGACAACTACGACCTGGCCAACAGCCACGTGATGCCCGCGCTCATCCGCAAGTTCCACACCGCCAAAAAGGAAGGCGCCTCCTCCGTGGAAGTCTGGGGCACCGGATCGCCCCTGCGCGAATTCCTCCATGTGGACGACCTCGCCGACGCCTGCGTGTACCTGCTGCACAACTACCACGACGAGCTCTTCGTGAACATCGGCACCGGCACGGACCTCACCATCAAGGCACTGGCCGAAATGATCCAGGAGATCGTGGGCTTCACGGGCCGGCTGGAGTGGAACACCAGCAAACCCGACGGCACCCCGCGCAAGCTCATGGACGTATCCCGCCTGCATGGCATGGGCTGGAAGCACAAGATCGAACTGCGCGACGGCATTGCGCAGGTGTATGAGGCCTTCCGGAAGTACGAGGGAGCGAAGGTGTGAGGGCCGGATAAAGTTCCGAACCCGCTCAAATCTTTCGTTGACGCACCCGTGGAGGGTCGAAAACAGTTATCCGCATGGAGAGGTCGATCCCCGGATTTGCAGCCAAATAGTCCAGGAGCATCCTTCCCGGAGTTTCCGGCTTATATTGCGTCAACCGAAAGTACACAATTCCATTGCGCACCGGTTGGTTGGCGGCAACAGCCAATGTACCGAGATCGCTATCGAACGTCAAGACCGTGCGCAGTGAACCATTGGCCATAGCCACGACCTCAACATCACTAGCCCCCGCTGCGACCAAACCTACTTGTTCAACATCATGCCCGGCTTCGCGCAATAACGTAACGCTGGGCACCGGAAAGTTCTCATCCGCAAGGAACTTCATTCCGCCTTGTCCGGAATGGGCCACACGAGCAACCCGTCCACCATGCACTCCAATACAAAGGCGTGAACAGCCTGAATGTGCTCCGGCCTTAAATTGGGGAAACTTTGCAGCAACATCTCATTTGTCCAGCCATCCGCCAACCGGCCTTGGATGTGCTCAACGCTAAGGCGCGTACCACTAATAATGGGTTTGCCGCCGAGGACGGCACTGTCGCTGGTGATGTACTGTTGCCAGTTCATGATTCAAAAATACGCCTTTACCGCCCACAATGGCCACAAGCAGCGTTTGGAAGCACAAGATCGAACTGCGCGACGGCATTGCGCAGGTGTACGAGGCCTTCCGGAAGTACGAGGGGGCGAAGGGGTGAGGGTCACCCCTTGTTTGTGATCTGTTTGATCTGCCGATCCAAGATCGGAATGTCATGCTGAATGATATTCCACAAGATGCCGAGGTCCACGCCGAAGTAGACGTGGATCAGGAAATTCCGAAACCCGTTCATTCCCTGCCAATCCACGTCGGGATTCTTGGATCTGATTTCGGCGGATAGGTTCTTCGCCGCTTCGCCAACCACTTCGAAATTGCGGATCACGGCATCTTGGATGATCACGTCGGATTCGAATCCCGCTTGGTCAAGCATGGCCGTAGCTTTCAAGATCCGTTCGACGGAAACTTGTATATCCCGGATCAACAAGTTATCCGAGCGCTTAGACATCGATCAGGTCCTCGCGTATCGCCTCATAATAGCCCGGCTTGATCCCTCCTCGTGAGACCAAGTCCACCTTACGGCCCAAGATTTCTTGCAACTCCTCAGCCAGCCGGATGAACTGCATGCCAACAGGCCCTGAAAACTCCACCAACAGATCCACATCGCTCCCAGGATGATCTTCTTTACGGCTCACCGATCCGAACAATGCCAATGATTGAATTGGGTAATTCGCCAAGAGACCTGGCTTTGCAGCGCGCAACGTTGCCAATAATTGATCCTGTAGATCGGGCATTGAACAAAATTAGCCTATTCCGGTCTGAAACCCGAAAGGGGATGCATTAAATGGCTGGAAGCACAGGGTCGAGCTGCGCGACGGCATTGCGCAGGTGTATGAGGCCTTCCGAAAGTACGAGGGAGCGAAGGTGTGGGCGGATGAGCCTAAAGCAACCCGCCGACCTTTACCCCGACACTTCAATTTCCTCTTGTCGTGCCGTGAAGGCGCTGCTGTGCTCGTCGGCATACTCCTTGATTGCCACGGCTACAAAGCGCGCAAGCTCCACGGGGACCGCATTACCGATCAACTGCTCAAGATTGGTGCGGCTTGCTACCGGCCATTTGTACGAAGCCGGAAACGTTTGTACTTGGGCGCGTTCCCGCGGTGTGAGCGGACGAACCCTGGCAAGGTCGTCGGTTGCATCGTTCGAATGAATCCGGTAACCGGGTGGCACGGGCCTGTTCACCCCGCGAACAGTTGCGCTCGGTTCATCCACACTGTAAATGCCCCTGCGTGCATAGCTGCGCGCATGCCTGTAGTAGAAATCGGTACCTAACGCATCACCGAAATAGTCGCGAACGGTCATCTCCCGATCGCTCATTTTTTCCTGCAGCAACGGCATCAGGAAATCTTCCTTTTCCCCAAGGCGCCCGATCAGAAAGACCCTTTTCCGTTTCTGCGGCACCCCGCACAAACTTGCATCGAGGATCACTTCCGTTAGCCCATAACCTGCCCTGGAAAAACGAGCCTTGACCTCCTTGAAAATGGCGGTGCTCTGGATCCGGGTGACATTCTCCATCAAAAACCATTCTGGTCGCACCTCGCACACAATAGAACAGAAGTCCAATGTCAGGTCAGCACGAGTGCCTTTGTCCTTGCGATGGCCAGCACTCGAAAAATCCTGGCATGGCGGACCACCGGCAATCAGTTCCGGCCTATAGCCCTTTATCAGCGCCGCAGCTTTATCCACCTCGCTGAGGTCAACCTGGTGCAGGGCATGATCGAAGTTCGCCGCATAAACGCTGCATGCATCCTTCCAAAGCTCAAACCCCGCGCATACATGTACGCCACCGCGCTCGAGCCCAAGGCTTAGCCCACCACAACCCGCAAAAAGATCAACAGCGACCATCATTCAAACAGCTCCGGCGAACTTACTATCAGGGCATCAAGCCTGCGTTCAGGCGACAGTAGATTTTGTCCACCACCGAGGATGATTTCCTTCAGCCGGTGCTTTCCCACCCTGGGTTTGGTCAGTTCCTCACACGCCATCAACGCATTCGTCTTCCTCCCCGCAACCGAGAACGCCTTGTCATTCTTCATCGTGTAGGACAGCTTGTTGAAAATATCCACAGGGTTGAAATTAGCATGGAGCGAATACTCATTGAGCATGAAGAACAATTGGATCATTGCCCTGGTGGGCCGGTTCACCGCAAGGGTGACATCCACCGGTGCCGACCTTGCGTCGGGCATGAAAAGCTTGGTAAATGCCATGTCTGACCATACGAAAACATCAAAACAATCATCGGCCAACGACCCGGTTTTCCCATTTGTCTTCCAGATAGGTTGAATCATTAACGGTTGCTGTGCATCGGTATGGTCCAGCACCATACTATTCAACCTGTGCCAGATTTCCCCAAGCTGTGGATTCACTTGAGCAGCTTCCATGTAACTGGATGCATTTCCGAATCCATTTCGTCCAAAATACTCTTTCAGCCGGTTTTGTGCGCCAGCATACTTCCTCGCCAGGCTACAGGCCAGGAAGTGGATCGAGGGCATTCGCACCACCAGTTCACAACCATATTCCGCAGGGGTTAACTTATGCGTGCTTTCATCCGGAAGCGTTGTGAGCTTCACCTCATATCCGGCCAGCACCTTGGAAGACCCCGCATCCATCAGCATCAGGTCCACCGTAGGTGGCCTTCCTATGCTGATCGGCTGAAAGGGTGTATAGGTTGATTCAAACGAGTAATACAAAGACGGGTCTTGTGGATCCATCCCGAACAGTTCCAGGGCCGTGATGCGTTCATGCGCCAAGTTTCCATGTTTGTCCAACTTCAGGTAAACACATGGAAGCCCGATGCTGTCCATATAGGCGATCAGTGAAGCAGGGAACGACGAGTTGAACTTGTTCTTGCTCCAACTGTCTTGCTTTGAGAAATCCCGATTGGAATTGCGGATGCCGAACAATGCGGGCTTGCCTTCGCTCATGCTATTCGAACGGTTCACAACCACTAATGCACAAACAACTGTGCCCGGGGTAAAGATAGGTCCAGGCCATTTGTAGCCATCGCCTATGTGTTGGACATCTTCAGGAAGCACGAGGGGGCGAAGGTGTGAGTCTTGCAGCGAAAAGCGCGGTGCCGGAACACCGCCGGGCGGCCTACCGGCTTCGCGCATCGCGCAGGCGGGTGCGCATCAGCTGCACGGCATCCTGCACGGTGGTGGCCGCGGCCCAGCTGCTGGCCAGCTTCCGCTCGTCCATCAGCAGCGTATCGCCTGCTGAGGCACGCAGTGCCGCACGCGAGGCGGGGTCCGGAAAAAGACTGTCCAAGCGCATGGCGGGCAGGATCTCCGCGGCGTTCACCGGATGGTGGTTGGCTGCGGCCACGGCCGCCAGCCATCGCGCGGTGCGTGCGTAGGCCCCGGTAAACCGCTCCGCCGGGCCGGTGTACTTGTACTCCACCTGGTTTCCGCTGGGCAGGCGGCGCACCAGGCCGCCCGGCACGCGCACATATCGGAAGGAATAGCGCCGCTCGGCTTCCTCAAAGGCAGGGCGCCCGTCACTGTCCAGCCCCCACAGGCCGTCCACTTCCGCATACACGGCGGGCAGAATGGAAATGATGAGCGCGCGGCCGCCGGGCAGGAAGTCCAGTTCTTCAGTATGCACCCCTCCCGGGAAGGGCATCTCCGCCACATAGCGCCCGGCCAGGCTGTCCACCGGCACCGGCGCGCACCGCACATCGGCATCCATGTGCGCATAGGACTCCGCCACCAGCACACTGTCGGCACCCGCGCCGCGCGGCGCGGCCAGCCAGCCATTGCACCAGGTTTTGATCCATTGCCCGGGCATGGTGTGCAACCATGCATAGCGGCGCGCCAGGCTGTCCAGCCCGGGCCCTGTTACCTGCAACTTGCGCAACGTGCCGCAGGGCGTGAAGGAGGTATCGCCGGGAAGGATCCGCAGTTCACCTTCCCAAAGCTTGGCCGCATGGGGCGGTTCGCCCTTGTGCGCGGGCGTGCAGGCGGCCAGCAGGAACGCCAGGCACCCCGCCCTTGCCAATACGCCGCATACGCCGCCCGCCATCTGTTTTTTCACGGCCCCCTCCGGCCTGCACGGGCCGAAACTACCTGAAAAACCAGCGTTCCCGCTTCGCCGGAAGCACCCCGGCGGCCCATGCGGCCCTGGCATTGCAGGGCGCATTGCCGATCGCCGTACCTTTGCACGCTTTTTTTCCAACCTCCTGACCGATCCCATGCAAGACCTACGCAACATCGCCATCATCGCCCACGTGGACCATGGCAAGACCACCCTGGTGGACAAGATCCTCCACCAATGCCAGTTGTTCCGCGTGAACGAGGAGGTGAAGGACCTGCTGCTGGACAACAACGATCTGGAGCGCGAACGCGGCATCACCATCCTGAGCAAAAACGTGAGCGTGCGGTACAAGGGCGTAAAGATCAACGTGATCGACACCCCGGGCCACAGCGATTTCGGCGGCGAGGTGGAGCGCGTGCTCAACATGGCCGACGGCGTGATCCTCCTGGTGGACGCCTTCGAGGGGCCCATGCCGCAAACGCGCTTTGTGCTGGGCAAGGCCATTGAAATGGGCCTGAAGCCGGTGGTGGTGATCAATAAGGTGGACAAGCCCAACTGCACCCCGGAGGAGGTGCATGAAGCGGTGTTCGACCTGATGTTCGCCTTGGGCGCCAGCGAGGACCAACTTGATTTCCCCGTGGTGTACGGCAGCGGCAAGGGCGGCTGGATGGGACCCGATTGGAAGACCCCCACCGAAGACATCAGCTACCTGCTGGACATCATCCTGGAGAAGATCCCCGCGCCCAAGCAGGTGGAGGGTACCCTGCAGATGCGGATCACGAGCCTGGACTACAGCAGCTTCCAGGGCCGCATTGCCGTGGGGCGCATCTCGCGCGGCATCATCAAACCCGGCCAGCAGGTATCGCTCGTGAAGAACGACGGCACCCTGGCCAAGGGCCAGGTAAAGGAGCTGATGGCCTTCGAGGGCTTGGGCAAGATAAAGGTGAAGGAACCCGTGGGCTGCGGGGAGATCGTGGCCATCATGGGGCTGGAAGGCTTCGACATCGGCGATACCGTGGCCGATGCGGAAAACCCCGAGGGGCTGCCCAAGTTCAAGGTGGACGAGCCCACCATGAGCATGCTGTTCACCATCAACAACTCGCCCTTCTTCGGCCGCGAGGGCCAGTTCGTCACCAGCCGCCACGTGCGCGACCGCCTGTACAAGGAGATCGAGAAGAACCTGGCCATGCGCCTGGAGGAGACCGACAGCCCGGACCGCATCCTGGTGTACGGGCGCGGCATCCTGCACCTGAGCATCCTGGTGGAGACCATGCGCCGCGAAGGCTACGAGTTCCAGCTGGGCCAGCCGCAGGTGCTGTACAAGGAGGTTGACGGGGTGCGGTGCGAACCCATTGAAATGCTCACCGTGCAGGTGCCGGAGCACTTCAGCAGCCGGGTGATCGACCAGGTGACGCGCCGCAAGGGCGAGATCGTACACATCGAGCAGAAGAGCGACCGCAGCGTGCTGGAGTTCGCCATTCCCGCGCGCGGCATCATCGGCCTGCGCAACGCGCTGCTCACCGCCACCGAGGGCGAGGCCATCATCGCCCACCGCTTCAAGGCCTACGAGCCGTACAAAGGCACCATTGCCGCGCCGCGCCCGGGCTGCATCGTAAGCGCCGAGACCGGCACGGCCATCGCCTACGCCATCGACAAGCTGCAGGACCGCGGCAAGTTCTTCATCGCCCCGGGCGAGGAGGTCTATGCCGGCCAGGTGATCGGCGAAAGCCCCAAGCCGGGCGAGGAGCTCGCCGTGAACGTGATCCGCGTGAAGAAGCTCACCAACATGCGCGCCAGCGGCAGCGATGAGAAGACGAGCATCGCGCCGCCCGTGCGCTTCAGCCTGGAAGAAGCCATGGAGTACATCGTGGAGGACGAGTACCTGGAGGTGACGCCCAAGAACCTGCGCATCCGCAAGATCCTGCTGGACGAGAACGACCGCAAGAAGGCCGCCCGCAAGCTGCAGGAGGCCTAACGGCCGCCCGTGGTGCCGGGCAAAATGCCCCGAATGCCCCTCTTGTGATCCAGGTGGATGCTGAACCGCTTGGCCACATTGAACCGGATGTTGCCCACGGCCCACGACAGGTTGCCGCGGTCCTCCAAGAGATAGCCGATGTTCTCCTGGTTGAAGGAGAGCCCGACATAGTAGCGCGCGCTGTTGTAGCCGGCACCGGCCCTGAACTGGCCGTGCCAGCCGGGGCCCGTGTAGGACTTGTGCTCCGTCCGCCCATCCGGCTCCACCACTGCGGTGCGTTGCGCGCTGATGCCCACCCCCGCCACTGCGGAGCCTGTGATGAACCAATGTTCATGCACCACCAGCGTGTAGGCATAGCCCGCACTGGGGCCCAGATCAATGAATTCGCCCTTGCGCAGGTGCTGGTCCGCCCGAAAGGATGCGGCCAACGCCGCAGGCACCAGGGAGGAATCCGCGCGCAAATTGAAATAGGTGAGATATCCGCCCACCAGGAATGAACCCTGGCTTCTTCGCTGCCAGGCATCCTGGTTGAAGGCCGCCCGGTAGCTGAAGCGGCCATTGTTGAAGATGTGTACGGTGCTCACGCCCACATTGAACTGCCGCAGGTCCGGCCGCGTGGGATAGGTGGTGGCCTGCACCCAGCCCAGTTCCTGCTTCGTATGCGAACTGATGTAGTAGCCCCGGAACCCTTGCAGGAACAGGTTGGTGGCCCAGCGGCGGGTGTGGATGTTCGCCTGCGCATCCACCCGGATTATGCAGTAGAAAACTTGAAGGGTGGTTTTAGAAGCTCGACTTGATCGAAGAAGTACTCCAAGAAATGCCTTCGCTTGCCTTCGGCGGCGAGCTTCATGACCTTGTTACGGCCCCTT
>JAFEAI010000126.1 GCA_018266475.1 Bacteroidota bacterium | reverse complement strand
GCCACTGACAGCGTGCGCACCAGGCCCCCCAGCGCCACCCTCTACTTCCCCAACTCCTTCACCCCGGACGGCGATGGCTTCAACGACACCTTCGGGGGCACCGGCCTGCTGATCGACCAGTACGAGCTCATCATCTTCGACCGCTGGGGGGCCATCGCCTTCGAGAGCCACGACCTCAACGTCCGCTGGGACGGCCGCATCAAGGGAGAGGAAGCACCCATCGGCGTGTACCCCTACCGCTACCGCGCAATGGGCCTCAAAATGCCCCTCCACCAGGGATTCGGCCACGTCACCCTGATCCGATGAGCAGCATGGCACACCGCATACCAACTTCCAAGCATGTATTGCCCGCATTGCTTTTGCTGGCGACCTCATCCAACCTGCGCGCGCAACCAACATACTTGGCACCACACCCCTTCGATGCCACTGCAACGGCCCTGGACGATCGGCAGCGCGATGAAGCCGGGGCACTGCCGCTGTACGGAAGGACACTGGCACTGATGGCCCGAAGTGATGCCGCCGGCACATGGACGGTGGACGGCAACGAACGTGTTTGGCGCGTGGGCATCACCTCCCCCGGTGCATTGGCCTTGGAATGCTTCATCGACCAGGCCGAAGTGCCGAATGGTGCCGTGATCGGCACATTCGCCCCAAACGGCAGGATCTTATCGGCTCCGGTAAGCCTGGACCTGCCCGCAGGTGTTGCGGAATTCTCCACCGCCTTGGTGCCCGGTGATTCATGCATCCTGGAGTACCGCGAACCGTTGGATGCGGAACGGCACGGTCGCTTCCGCATTGCCTCCGTGGGCCATGCCTACCGCGACGCACAAGTGGAAGATGCCGCACGCGAAGGCAGCTGCCAGGTGAACGTGGCCTGCCATCCCGAATCCGATGGCTGGGAGGATGCCATCCGCGCAACGGTGCGCATCAGCGTGGTGGTGCCCGAAGGCACCGGCTGGTGCAGCGGCACCTTGGTGAACAATGTGCGCCAGGACTGTGCCCCGTACATCCTGTCCGCCTGGCACTGCGGCCGCACCTCCACGGCCGCACAGTTCAACCAGTACAAGTTCTACTTCAACTTCCAGTACGCCACCTGCACCGGAGGCAGCTACAGCACCGCACAGTACATGACCGGTGCGCAACTGAAGGCCTACAGCGACGATTATGCACCCCAATACGGAGGATTGGGCGGGTCCGACTTCATGCTGCTGCGCACCAATGCCGCCGTGCCGGCCGGATTCAATCCCTTCTGGGCGGGTTGGGATGCCACCAACATCGCCACGGTGACCGGCGGCGGCGTGTGCACGCACCACCCCACCGGCGCGCCAAAGCGCATCAGCACGTTCACGCAGCCCGCCACCACGGGGCACCCCATGGCCTCCTCCGGCCTGATGTCGCATTACAAGATCATTTGGGCGCAAACGGAACATGGCTGGGGCATTACCGAGGAGGGGTCCAGCGGCTCCGGCCTCTTTAAACAGATTGCCGGCATCGGGCCGGTGCTTATCGGCACCTGCACCGGGAACTCCTCCGGCATGAACTGCGACAACCACGCCGGAACCGCCTACTTCGGCAAGATGAGCTACAGCTGGACCAACAACCCGAACGCGGCCAACATCAAATTGAAGCCCTGGCTTGACCCTGACAACACGGGGGTGCTTGTAATTGGCGGCAGCGAACATCCCTGCGCGGCGCCCAGCGGCATTGCATCGGCTGATGCCTTTTACTTCCCTGCCTGCATGCCCAATCCGGCGAATGACCAGCTTTCCGTCCGCTTGCCAAATGGAATGGCCATTCCAGCGGATGCAAGGCTCATGGACCCCATGGGCAGGCTGGTTGCACAATGGAACCTGCGTGACCGCACCTGCACCCTCTCCACCGCCTACATTCCCGCAGGGGCTTACATCCTACAGGTGCAAGCGGGCGCCAACGAGCCGCCCTCATCCACCCGCATCCTGATCTCCCACTGACCCGCTCTCCGACCACGAACAACATAGATGAACCTACACTCCACATCCCTCATGCGCCCCGCACTTGCCTTGGCCGCGCTTGCCGCGCTGCCCCTGCTCGCCACCGCACAGGTGAGCACCTACCAATTCTCCCAATCCCAACAGTCCTACACGGAGATCACTGCTGCCGACGGCGGCTATGTTTTGGGCGCACCTGCAGCTCCGGGTTCGCAGTTCCCGAACAACCCCAAGGCCTACTTGGATCCGATGTTCCCGGGAGGGATCGCGCAAAGCCAATTAGCCTATTTCACCGACTACTCCGGCACACTGCGTTCCGGCTTCCCCATCGGCTTCAACTTCTCCTTCAACGGGGACGTTTTTGACCGGATCGGGATTTCGGAGAATGGATGGATCAGTTTCGGCAAATCCTCCGACGGTGTGGAAGCCGTGTGGTGCTATGCCAGCCGCGATGGCGGACCTGCCCATGGCGACCCCTTCGTCCAATCGGCATTCACGCCTCCAGGACCTGTGCCCAATTACAAGCGCGACCGCGTGGCCGGCTTCGGCAACTCGGGCATGCGCATGCGTGATTGGACCAACATGGCACCTCCAGGCCCGGTATCCGCACTGCGCATGGCCACCATCGGCACGGCACCCAACCGCGTGTGCGTCGTGCAATGGAAGGATTTCGGCCTGTCCAATGATTACGGCACCAGTTACAACACCATCAGCTTCCAGATTCGCCTCAACGAAGCCGACAACTCCGTGGACGTGCGCTTCGGCCCCATGAACTGGGACAACCTCCTGGGCAGGCGGACGGACACCCAGGTCGGCCTGGCCGGGCGCACGAGTGATGATTTCAACGGCCGCGTGGTGATCTACCAGCAACCCGCATTCCTCTATGACTGGAACAACACAGCACCGGCCATGCCCGCCGACACCACCAATGCCAACATGGTTTACTGCACAATGGCACAACCTGCAATGGGCCAGCCAAATGGCTCCGGCGTGCTTCCCGCAGTAGGCCTCAACTGGCACTGGGCAGCGCCCGTATGCCCCCCTCCGGCCTGGCCATTGCTCATCAGCAACATCTCCTTCGATTCAGCCACCGCATCCTGGGTCCCCTCGGCATCCGGTGAATTTGAGTACTTCCTCACCGACACCAACTCCGTTACCGGCCCCGAGGTAACCTCCGGCACCACCACCGACCCGGAGATCTCCCTCTTCGGCCTCGAACCGTTGACCGATTACTACCTCTTCATCCGCCAGATCTGCAACGGCGAACCCGGCGTGTGGTCCATGGCCACCCATTTCCGCACCCTGGGCGGTGCCGCTATCGTGTGCGACGGTTCCGCACTGGATGTCACCTACTGCTCGCACCAGTACGACACCATCGATTGGATGTACACCTCAGTGGACGGCTCGCCCCTGCGGATCGATTTCTTCGATGGCTTCGTAGGTTCCGTCTCTGGAGAATCCTTCACCATTTGGGATGGTGTTCCGCCTCCGGAAGGCAGCGGCAACCAGCTCTTCCACGCAACGGCCGCTTCCAACCTGAACGGTGTAACGAAGACCAGCACCACGGGCGTGATCTACATGCGGCTTACCACCGGCGCCGGTGCCTGCGGGGCGCAGGATTGGTACCTGCCCTTCCACTGGAAGATCGGCTGCAAGAACTGCTCCGACCCGCTGGTGAACTTCACCATGGGCAACATTGACTGCGACAACAACCAGTTCTATGTGCATGCCGACGTGTTCTCCATGGGCTCCACCACCTCGCTGGTCTTCACCAACAACGTAGGCGCGCCCACCACTACCGTTACCACCACCGGCGACCACACCGTGGGGCCCTACCCCAACGGCGCCGCAGTGATCGTTACCGCGCAGAACCCGAACAACGCCATGTGCTACTCCAACAGCACCCCGTTCATCACTCCGCCCTGCCCCACCGTGGGCTGCGGACCCACCACGTACAGCTACTGCTACGACAACGATGAGCACCGCACATGGGCGTACCAGGGCGCAGGCGGGCAGCAGATCGGCATCCGCTTCCTGCAGGGCGGCGTGGGCCTTGGCGACCATGCCTACATGTACAACGGATTGGACATCGCCAACATCACGCCGGACCCCGTGCCCGACGCCATGGCGAACAGCCTCTTCACCTCCTCCACCGCAGACCATGCCCTCGTGCTGGAACTGGTGGCCGACCACCAGTACAGCTGCGCCACCCCCGGCATGTTCGGCGACGTGCAAGAATGGAAATACGTGGTGGCCTGCTACGATGGATGCGTGCAGCCCAAGGCCACCTTCAGCGACAGCTGCATCAGCACCACGGCCTTCCTGGTGAAGGTGAAGGTGACCGACCTGGGCAACACCGGAAGCGTGCAGATCACCAGCAGCAGCGGCGCGCCGGCCATCACGGCCACGGCCGTGGGCACCTACCTGGCCGGTCCTTTCCAATCCACCGTGCCGGTGACCATCAACGTGGAAGGAGCCAGCATCCTGTGTACCTGGACCAGCGCCAACCGCAGCAAGGACTGCAGCGGCTGGAGCGGCGTGGGCATCCAAGAGGAGGAGGCCGCTAGCATGCACATCTTCCCCAACCCGTCCAACGGCAGCTTCCAACTGGAACTTCCCCAAGGCATGAGCAGCACGGCACTTGTGCAGGTGATGGACATCACCGGGCGCGTAGTGGCCCAGGAACTTGCACGCCCGGGAAGCACCACGCTACACCTGGAACACCTGCCCAACGGCCTGTACACCGTGATGGCCGAGGGCGCCAAGGTGCGCCTCACCGCCAAAATCAGCATTCAGCACTAAATCCACCTAAGTTCACCACTTCCTCATGAAGCAATTCAGGCAACGGTCCTTGCGGAACGCTTTGGCCGCACTGGCTTTGACCTCCGCCACCACCTTGGCTTGGTCCCAGGTAAGCATCTACCAGTACTCAGAATCGGTACAGCCTTACACCGAGGTGACCGCCGCTGAAGCAAGCTACTCATTGGGCAACCCCACCTATGATCCGCCGTACCACAACTTGCGGGCGTGGGTGAACAACGCCTTCTTCGGCGTGGACGGCCAGATCACCAATGGCGGATACCTCAGCGGTGCCTCCGGCCCCGGCTACCCGATCGGATTCAACTTCCAGTACAACGGTGACGTGTTCGACGTGATCGGCGTGTCCGATGGAGGCTGGATCAGTTTCGGCAAATCGAGCGACGGCGCCACCGCCGTGTGGTGCTATACCGCCGACCACCCGCACGGCATGCCCTTCGTGCAGTACATCGGCGGGCCCGATGTGCCCTACAAGCGCAACCGCATCGCGGGCTTCGGAAGCAGCCAGCTCCGCATGCAGAACATGAGCCCGCTGGTGCCGCCCGGGCCGGTATCGTCCCTGCGGTTAGCCACCCTCGGCACTGCGCCCAACCGCGTGTTCGTGGTGCAGTTCAAGGATTTCCGCGCCAGCTATTCTCCGAGCACCACCCTCATCAACTTCCAGATCCGCCTCAATGAGGCCGATAACTCCGTGGAGGTGCGCTACGGGCAGGTGGTTTTCGGCTACCAATCCGGCGGCAGTGTCCAAGTGGGCTTAGGCGGGCAGGTGCCCGAGGATTTCAATTCCCGCATGACCGTGTCCGAGCAGCCCGCCTTCCTGTACGACTGGAACGCCACCGTGCCCGGCGTGCTGAACACCGACTACTGCAATGCCACGGAGGAACTGTTCAGCCACCCCAACGGGTCGGGCTTACCCCCTGTGCCTGGCCGCAACTTCAAATGGACCCCTGCCGCTTGCGCGCCGCCGGTGTGGCCCTTGGCCATGTCCGACATCTCCTTTGATGCCGCACACGCCGCATGGCCGGCCAACGCGGCCGGGAACTATGAGTACTTCGTGTCCACGGAGAACAGCGTGACCGGGCCCGAGGTGAGCTCCGGCACCACCACCGATCCCTTTGCCGACCTCTTCGGATTGGAGGCCTCAACCACCTACTACGTGTTCGTGCGCAGCATCTGCGGCGGCGAACCCGGCGAATGGTCCTTGGCTACACAGTTCCAGACCATGGGCGGGGGCGTGGTGGTGTGCGACGGCACGGTGATGACCGAGAACTACTGCGCCGACCAGTACAGCACCAAGGAGTGGCGCTATGTATCGGCCGATGGGTCCAAGCT